>CAMAUE010000036.1 GCA_945861245.1 Singulisphaera sp. GP187 | reverse complement strand
GCGCCGCGCTTCAGTTTGATTCTGCCAACCGCGGATCGGCGCTTTGGCCTGGGCAATGGACAATTGGGGTATCAGTTCAATCTGCCCGTGAGCCGATATGGCGAGGACTTCGATTTCCATTTCAATGCCGGGTATACCTACGTTCCCGGCGTTTCAGCGCCGCTTGGCGCTGGCGGATTCTCGGACCGCTTCAATCTCACGGGCTACAACCTTGGCGCCAGTGTCTTCTGGAAGCCGCAGACCTATCTCCATTTCTTCGTGGAGACGTTGGCATTATGGAACGATGCCATCGATGATGAAGGCGTGCGCAATCATGTCACGCAAGTATTCGTGAATCCGGGCGTACGCTGGGCCGTGATTCAGGACCCGATGGAATGGGTGCTGGGAATCTCGCTGCCGGTCGGTTTGACGCGCGACACGCCGGACATTGGCGTCTTCGTTTACATGTCGATCGAACACGGCTACCGCAAGAAGAACGGCAACGGGGATTAGGCGAGGAAGGTTTCGTTTTCCGGTTTCGGAAATTGCCGCTTGCGGCTTAGCGCTCGCAAGGCGCCACGCGAGCGCTAAGCCGCAAGCGGCAATACAAAATCGACATTCCTACGTCACGCCACACTTCGGCATAGCCTTTTTCTACTTTTTCCGCGTGCTTCGTTGCGGCGTTTTTGTCAGGGCCTGGCCTCGCCGGAACATGCCGCGTTTGTCAAGAAAATGGCAGCAAAGAAGGAGTGATGCCTTCGCTGCACTCAATCCTTCGATTTCTTGCGAAACGGCTGCAACACATTTCGATCGAAGCTTGCCGGGCGGATCGTCGGACCGATCGGCATTGTTATCGTTGCCGGTGGCGGTAGCACGGTCACCGGCACCAGCGGATTATTCGCCGGCTGACCGGTCGGGGCATCGATCTTCACCACGAAGCCGTCCGCTTGCGGAATGGCCGTCACGATGCACGATTGATTCATCAGGCTCACACGTGCGTTCGTCACACCTTCGCTGCCTTCCCAGGCTTTACGCGAGCCATCCCAAAGTTCCAGGTTGACCTTCCTGCCGACGATTTCCCATCCTTCTTCCAGAGGCTGCATGGGCACTTTCGTCGTACCATTTAACGCGACGGCCATGATGACGTCGCCGCGATTGATCGTCAACGGCGCCGAGCGACGCACGACCTCAGCGCGGATGTGGGCATGCCAGACCGGCGGAGGGGAGCTTTGCGATGGTATCCAGTTCTTCGGCTTGACGATTTCACCGGTAATGATGACTTTGGTCTTATCGGGCGCGATTTCCAGCTTGACATTGCGAACTGGCGAAGAAGCATCGGCCTTGTTTAGCAGGATCGCATCGGTAATCTTGCTTCCAGACAAGATCGGGCTTTCCTTCTTGAACGCAACCGCCGCTTCGTCGCCGTTGCCTCGCCATTCGCAGGCGATACGCCATTCTTTCGTTTGCTTCGTGACTTTCACCACGGAATACTCCGCAGTCAGTTTCGCAACGGGTTGTCGGCCTTCGTTCGGCGAGATGAAAACTGTTTTCGATTTCTCGACAACCTGCTTGCCGTTCACGGCGGACAAGCGAATCGTGTAGGATCCCATCTCATCGAATGTGATGTAACGATCCTGGGTCGCGGAGTCATCGACCTCCAGCGGCAAATCGTCACCCCTGGAGATGATGCAGAAGCTCGCATTCTTCGTTTTACTGACCAGGCGAAATGTAGCTGGCGCGCGGTCGTTTGGCGAAATAGGAATCAATTGGAATTGCGTGATTTCTGGCGGCGGGGTGACGGGGGATTCGATGGCGACGGCGACGGCGCGGTCGGCGTGCTCGCCGATAATATTTTGGAGCGAGAGTTTGACGCTATAGGTGCCAGGCTTGGCATAGGTGTGCTGAATGTTGCTGACTTTTGGATCGAACGGCTCCAGAACCGTGCCGTCGCCAAAATCCCACCAGCCTTGCGTGCCGCCCGTCGAGCGGTTGTTGAGGCTGACAAGCGTTCCTGTGACTATCGACGAGAAGTTCGGCACGGGCTTGGCGGGTTTTATGACGTTGTTGACCACCGAAGTGCCGTACATCAGAATGACGCCGGAAAATAATCCGACGACGCTAGTGACGCCCGCTTTGACCCAACCCGACAACGTGCTCTTCACGTCGGTGACTTTTTCGTCGCCCATCGCAAGTACTCCATGACGAAATCGAAGCATTCCGACGGAGCATACGAAAAATCGAGGGGAAAAATCGAGAGCAGTTTTCGCGAGAGTGCCAGTCTCGGAGGTCTGGGCAGTATGTTGGATTCGCGCGTAATTATTGGTAAACTGGATAGCATGTATTAGCCGACTGCCTTCGGCGACCTTGAACAATCACCATGTATACTTCACACGGTCGGGTTTGTTGCTTTACCGAGCCGTTCCCTGACTGTCGTGGCTCGAAAGCATGTCGATCTGTCTGGTAAATGTGATATTTCCAACCGTGCGAATAAAAACAACCTCGCCAATGGCTGGCGACGGATCATTTTTCCCGAATTTGCGGAGTTCCTTTTATGCGATTCACCAAGATGCAAGGTTGTGGCAACGATTATGTCTACGTGGATTGCGTCACCCAGAAACCGCCCGCTGATCCCGCCAAGCTCAGCCAAGCAATCGCCGATCGGCATTTCGGCGTCGGCGGCGACGGCCTCATCCTCATCTGCCCTTCCGAAAAAGCCGACGCACGCATGCGCATGTTCAACGCCGACGGCAGCGAATCGGAGATGTGTGGCAACGGCATCCGCTGTTTAGCGAAGTATGTCTATGACCACGGCATCGCCAAGAAACCGACGCTCGCTATCGAAACCGGTCGCGGCGTCCTCGCTCTCGAACTCGAAGTGCACGCCGGCAAGGTCCGCCAGGTTCGCGTCAACATGGGTGAACCGATTCTCGACGCCGCCAAGATTCCGACCACGCTGGTGGGCAATCCGCCGATCAACGTCGCGCTGCCAGGCTACGATCTGACCGCGACCTGCGTGTCGATGGGCAACCCGCATTGCATCATCTACGTCGAAGCGATCACCGATCACCTCGTTCTCGGCGTGGGACCGAAGATTGAGAAAGACGCCATCTTCCCACGGCGAACCAACGTCGAGTTCGTCAAAGTCAATCGCCCTGATGATGTCACTTTTCGCGTTTGGGAGCGTGGCTCCGGCGAGACGCTCGCCTGTGGCACCGGTGCCTGCGCCGTCTGCGTCGCCGGCGTTTTGACAGGCCGAACCGAACGCAAAATCACCGCGCATCTCACCGGCGGCGACCTGCAACTGCATTGGTCCGAAGCCGACAACCACGTCTACATGACCGGCCCCGCTGTCGAGGTGTTCAGCGGCGAGTGGGTGGAATGAACGTGGTTTACGTTTAACGCTTGCATAGTGCCGCGCGAGCGCTAAACGTAAACTCATTATCACCGCCCCAGATGTCTCTCTAAAAACGCATACGCCCGTCGCCTCGCTTCGGCGGGAAACGCATGCGGCCCCGGCGGGTAGAATGCGTCCAGATTCTGTTCCGCGTCGTGCAACTTGTATATCCCTGCCGCCGCCTTTATCACATCGCGGACGCCGGTGACATCGAAGTCGTTGTCCTTCTCCGCCGCACACGCCAGGAATGATCGCGGTGCGAACGATGCCACGACCTCCTGAAAATCGAACGGCACCTTGCGAGCATCGTTATCGAACTGCGCCTTGATCCGCGGCATGTAGACCGGGCCGGTCCAGCTTGGCATGTCGTCCTTGCGAAACGTCGTAAAGCCACAGCTCGACACGATGCAGCGGATGCGTGGCTCGAACGCTGCCGTGAACATCGCGTTGTGCCCGCCGAGCGAATGGCCGATTGCGCCGATGTGGTTGGCGTCCACCTCGGCCATCGCCTCCAGCACGTCGATAGTGCGGATGTTATCCCAGATCGCCTTCATCGAGCCGCTGGCGTAGGCGGTCTTCGCCTTGAAGTCGAACTTGTGCGTGCCGAACGAGGGATACTCCGGCACGATCGTGATGAAGCCGCGTTCCGCCAAGTCGAGCGCATACTTCAAGTCACCATTGCCGCGAATGCCTGCGGGTTCATCTATGCCGACGGCAGTCGTTTGATGCAAGCAGAGGACGGCCGGCAGTTTTTTCTTGCCGTCATGCGGCGGTAAAAAGACGTATGCCGGCACGCGATCATCGGGGTCGGACTGGAACGTGATCTTGCGGCGAATCAGTGTGCCGACCTTCACTTCGTCCACAACCTTCACGTCCACGGGAACTCGCCGCAACGGACTGGGCAGCGGCCCCATCACACGCTGCATGTTTTCAATGACGTGCTGCCGACGGACCTGCCAGTCGGCGATGCTTCTGATCGGCTGCAATTTGCCGACGACATCACGCATTTGAAACAGATCGGTGTGATCGACATACTCGGCGATCAGCGGTGCAAGCTCGAATCGGCCAATCGGATAGCCATTCGCGTAGGAGATCACAAACGCACCGTTCGCCGTCGGAAAGCGGACGTCATCGCGAACATCGAAATCGCTCGGCGCTTTCCTCGCGAGGCCGCCCAGTTCGAGATATTTGCCCGCGACTTGGAATACGATCTTCGTGCGATCGCCGAGTGCATGCCCGCTGCTCGTGAAAACCTTGCCATCGAGGTCCTTCTTGGCGATCCAGTGCGGTTCGACATCGAGTTTGGCGAGCTTCATCCAGCCAGCCATTTCCTGAGCATGAGCGAACGGACACGTCGTATCATCGACGCCATGGACGACGATAATCTTTGCCGTTGAGCCGAGCCGATGCATCACCGCGAGATGATCGGGATTGCCGACGTAGCGCAGCTCCTGATGATCGAGCGACAGGAAGTTGGGGCTTTTGGGATCGCGCGAGTAGCGAGCATCGAGCGCGCTGCCGGGCAGCTTGAAGGCGATGGCGTCGGACAGCTTGGCCATGCCGCACAGATCGACGACGCAGGCGAATGTGCGCGGCGCGAGTTTGTTCGCCATTAGTGTAACGTTGCCCCCGCCCGAACCGCCGGTGGCGAAGATGCGGCCCTCGGCGAACGGCCGTTTGTGGAGCTTGAGATCGTTACGTACAAACCACAACGCTCGCAGCGCATCGAGTGCCTGCAAATAGCCGAAGTCGTACGGTTCCGGCCCTTCGATCGAATCCTTCGGTCCGCTCTGGAGATAGTTGACGCACAGCGCAATGACGTTGAGCCGATTCGCCAACTCACGCGGATTCGCCGTGCCGACGCAATCGACGCCGCCCCAGTTGTGCAACGTGAGCATGATGCCGGTATCACGATTGACGTTCGCCAGCTTCCCGCCGGGAAAATGCACGAGCACGCGAACGGTGCGAGGCCCAGGTCGCAGCGGCCATTCCTGGGCGGGGACCTCGACGGGGCCGTCAGTCGCGGGCAGTGCGGGCCACGTTGTCGTCGCTTGGCCGAGCACTATTCCGGGTGAAAGGAGAAGGATGATAAGCAGAACAAATCGTGTTGCCATTCCGCACGCTCAAAAGTCAGGAGAAATAGGAACGATCCATGGTCGAGAAATCACGCCGACGCCAACTCCGCGCGCAGATTTCGGCCGAGAGCGTCGGCCCATTTGCGCAGGGTTGCGAGCGTCGGATTCAGCACCTTGCCGGTTTCGAGGCGAGAGAGCGCCGGTGCATCGATGCCCATGCGCTCGGCGACCTCGGCGAAGGTCAGCTCTTGCGATTCGCGTGCGGCTCTGAATTTCGCGAGCAACGTAAGGATCGTTGCGAGGCTCTGTTGATTGATAGCGATTGCGGGCCGCGATATCAGGAATCTCGGTGTGGCGCGGAACGGCTTCGCTATGGCCTGTCTTCGGATTAAGCCAGAGCGAATGGCCACGTCCTTTGCGTTTGAGAATGCAGCCGAATTTGCGTAGGTGCTTGATAAGGGCCATGCGTTTTATTTAACGGTCACCATTTCACGAATGGCGCTCTTGGGTACGCCTCAAACCATCCTCGCGTCGATCCTCAAGAATCAGCGTGATCGCCTGTGCCAAGCTTTTTCGGCATTGGTTGATGGTGTGCCCCTGTCCGTTCTCGCCAGGGATCTCGGGACAGTAGGCGATATTGCCACCCGGCTTCATTTTCGATGATCGCGGTGAGTTCGTTAGGCATGCCAGTCTCCCAACGGTATCATTCAGCGAGCCAATTTAACGGTCTTGTTATACTTCGCAAAGTAGAAATTGTCGCTTTTCCGAATCGATCAAAATATTTCCGAGCCGCGACCGTGAGGGAGCGGCCGACAAGATGCCGTGCGGATTATGTCGGCCGCTCCCTCACGGTCGCGGCTCGGAAAAGCGTCAAACTCAGCCGTCAAAGGGTTAGCCTACCCTTCGCCGAGGCGCACGTCAACGATTTTCGACAGGGCGCCGCTGCAGCGCCTGGATCACCAGTTCCAAATACTCGCGTGCTCTTCTCGCCAGCGCATCAATGCCTTCGGGTTTGCTGGGGCGTGGCACTCCCGGGGCGAAGATATTTTCGCAGGAGAGCGACATCGTTAGGCCGGTGTTCGCGACGAGGTTGAGCATGCGGTAGTGGTCGATTTCGCCGAAGCCGGGGCCGCAGTCTTGGTGCGGTTCGGGGAAGAAGCGGTGGTCCTTGATGCAGAAGCTGCGGACTTCGCTGGCACACGCACGCAGGTCTTCGAGTGGGTTGACTTTGCCGTTGAGGTAGTCCATGACGTTGCCAGCGTCGTAATTGACTTTGATGTGGGAATGGTTGACTTCGCGGGTGATGCGAGCGCAGGCCGCCCCCGTGCCCGTTTCGCCGCCGTGCTGTTTGACGACGAGTGTGACGTTATTATCGCGGCAAATCGGCGAGAGCTGTTTGAAGCGTTCGACCCACAGTTTCTCGTTCCCGCCGCGCGTGTGGCCGAAGGTCAGCACTTGGGGCACGCGCCCGGCGGCGGCTTGCAGGACGCGCTGGCGCAGGACGGTGAAGCCGTCCTTGTGCTCGGGGTAGATGCCGGAAAACATCATTACCGGTTCCAGGCCCATATCGCGACATCGGGTTGCCAGCTCCCGTGCTCGAGCTACCGGTGCGTCGGCGGCGAGGATCGGCACGCGCTTGCCGTCTTCGAGATGTGTCGTACCCCAGGCGATATACGAATAGCCGGCGGTGCGCAAGCCTTGCAGCGAGCGAGCGAGCGAAAACCCGGAGTACGGCAGCGTCATGCACGACACCTGAAACCGCGTCGGCTCGCGTTTCTCGGGCTGCGCGGGTTGTGCGGCGGTTGCGTGCTCCGTAGTGACCAATGTGGCCCCGATAGCGCTGGCGGCGAGGAAGTTGCGGCGGGTTAGGTTGGATTGCATGGCGTCGTCCTTTGTTGGATGATTGTTATGCGTTCACGGGGGATGGCGCGAGCGCTAAGCCGCAAGCGGAATTCGTTTACCCCGCACGCCGGTGTTGTTGCGGCTCCGGTCTCACCGAGGGCATTCGCAGCATGCCGGGCTGTCGTTCGCCGGCTTTCCCGCGCAAGACCCACGCGACCAACCAATCCGGCATCCACCGTGCGAATTTGATGAGAAACGTAAGCTGCCAAGGGAAATTATAGACTTTTTTCTTGCGATAGAGCGCATTGACGATGCGCCGCGAGGCCACGTCGGGCTGCATCAGCCAGGGCATCGTGAAGGTGTTCGTCTCGGTCATCGGCGTTTCAATGAAGCCGGGGCAGATCGTCGTCACGTCGATGCCGTAGTCGCGCATGTGGAGACGCAGGCAATCAAGATACATGCTGGCCGCTGCCTTGCTCGCGCAATAGCCCGATTCGCCCGGCATGGCGAGATACGCTGCGAGACTCGAAACGCCGGCGATGTGGCCCTTGCGGCGCTCGATCATCTCGGGCAGCACGGCCTCGATCGCGTTGACCACGCCCATCGTGTTGATCTGGAACATGGCGTCGATATCTTCGTGATTGATCGGATCGACGAGCGTCGGCCGGCCGATACCCGAATTGGCGACAAGCAAATCAATCGGCCCCAGCTGATCGCGCAGCGAGTGAATGGCGGCGATCGTTCGCTTACGGTCGCTGACGTCAACGGCGGCGGCGGCGGCCCGGCCACCCTTTGCCTGAATCTCGGCGACAAGCGCGTCGAGTCGATCCTTGCGCCGCGCCAGAACGCCAACAGCGGCCCCTTCCGCCGCCAGCGTTTTGGCGAGTTCCCAACCAAGCCCGCTGGACGCTCCGGTGATGATCGCGACTTGATTTGCATAGCGCATACGAAAATCTCCGATTGTTTAACCGCTCGCATTCAGCGAACATTTGGTTATGGGAACTATATCATTCCACCTGGATATCAAACAAGGCAGACTGGGCGGCTTGTGAGGCGGGAATTCCTCAATACACTCGCCATAAGAGTTTCATCGTCGAAAAAGGGGTCCATCATGCGTTACATCCTCCTCAGTATGGTATTTCTTCTTATCGGTGCTTCCTCATCTGACGCTCAAGACAAGGTCTTCCGCGCCGGTGCTTTTGCCCAGGACATTACGCCGACGAAATTCCCGATCTCCGTCAACGGCGGCATGGCTGATCGGCAGGCTATCAAGGCCCATGATCGCCTGCACGCTCGCTGTCTGGTGCTCGACGATGGCAAGTCGAAGCTCGCCCTGGTCGTGTGCGATAGCTGCATGATCCCGCGCGAAGTGACCGACGAAGCGAAGTTGCTAGCGCAGAAGGCGACGGGTATTTCGCCGGAACGCATCCTGATCTCGGCAACGCACACGCACACCGCGCCAACCGTTGCCGGCGTATTTCAAAGCGACCCGGACGAAGCCTATAAGAAGTTTATCGCTCAGAAAATAGCTGTAGGCATCACGCAAGCCCATAAACAATTGACGCCGGCCAAGCTCGGCTGGGGCGCGGGGAAGGACGAGACGCAGGTCTTCAATCGCCGCTGGCATGTCAAAGCAGGATCGCTGCTTCTGAAGGATCCGTTTGACAAGGGAACCGATAAGGTGCGCATGAATCCCGGCTACAAGCATGGCGACCTAGAGAAGCCGGCAGGGCCGATCGATCCGGTGGTTTCGTTCCTTTCGGTGAAGTCGGTGAAAGGGGAGCCGATCGCGTTCTTCGCCAACTACTCGCTGCACTACGTCGGCGGTGTGCCGGCGCTGTCCGCCGACTACTTCGCGATGTTCGCCGAGCGCATGGCGACATTGCTCAACGCGGACAAGGTCGAGCCGGCATTCGTCGGCGCGATGTCGAACGGAACGAGCGGGGACATCAACAACATCAACTTCGGTGCCGCCGGCCCGGGCAAAAAACAGGAAGGCGAGCAAGCGAGGCTCGTTGCGGAGAGTGTCGCCAAGGCGGCGTTTGATGCGCATAAATCGATTTCGTATCACGATTGGGTTGAGTTGAAGTCGGCACAGAAGGAGATCGAACTCAGCGTGCGCCTGCCGAACGCCAGCGAAGTGAAGCGTGCCCAGGCAATCCTCGCTACCGCCAAGAAACCGGTGCTCTCGACGCAGCCGGAGATCTATGCGCGGGAGACGGTGCTGATGGCGAAGTATCCGCCGAGGGTGAAGGTGATCCTTCAAGCTCATCGCATCGGCGACCTGGGCATCGTTACCGTTCCGTGCGAGACGTTTGTTGAGATCGGCCTGGAGATCAAAGCAAAAAGCCTGCTGAAGCAAACGTTCGCGGTCTCGCTCGCCAATGGTTACAACGGCTACCTGCCGACGCCCGAACATCACGCGCTCGGCGGCTACGAAACCTGGCGGGCTCGCTCGAGCTACGTCGAGGTGGACGCCTCACGGGCGGTTATCGCCGCGTGGCAGGAGTTGCTGGCGAAGGTGAAGTGATGGCTCTATTCCGCTTGCGGCTTAGCGCTCAGATCAACCCCGCGCGAGCGCTAAGCCGCAAGCGGAATACATAAATATACCTGTCCTAGCCAATCACCGGCGCCTTGATCGTGATGTGCCGATTTTCTGCCAGGGTAATGAACCATTCCAGCGTTCGTGACACGCCGTCCTGTATCTTCACTTCCGGCTTCCAACCCAGTTGCGCCCCGGCTTTCTCAATGCTGTAGCGGGTCGATCGGCCAATGAGATAGATCGCCCGCCGCGTGATCGTCGGCGGCTTCGAGCTGAACATCAGCCGCTTGCAGGCTTCAAGCACGAATGCCCAGCGGATCGCCAGCCCATACGGGAGATGCTTGGTGACGCGCGGTAACGAGAGAGCGTCGGTCAGCGCGTTGAGCAGATCGACTTGCCGAACCTCGCCTTCGCTGCACAGGTTGTACGCCTGGCCTACGGTGCTGGGATGATTCGCGGCGAGGATGATGCCACGCGCGACATCGCCGGCGTAGATGATGTTGAGGAAATTCTCGCCGCTGCCGATGATCGGCACACGCTTGGAGAGCAGGGCAGGGATGACGCGCGGAATCGTCACCCGATCGCGCGGCCCGTACAACCAGCTCGGCCTGGCGATGGTCGTCGCCGGGAATTCGCGGGCGATGTTCTCGGCGAGCAGCTTGGCACGCGGGTAATTGTCCCACATCCAGAAACCCTGGCCGAGCGGCGTGTCTTCGTTGATCTTATCGTCGCCTGTCAACTTCGGATGGCCATAGACCGAAATCGAACTGACGTGCAGCAAGCGTTGGACTTTGGCGAGCGTGCAGGCGGTGACGATGTTGCGAGTCGAGGTGACGGCTTCGTCCTCGAAGTCCTTCCACGCGCCCCAATCGCTGACCTTGGCGGCGGCGTGATAGACGATAGTCGCGTCTTTTACGGCTTTGCCGACGGCGGCGGGATCACGCAGATCGCCTTCAACGATCTCGACGCCTTGCTTGTGTAGGAACGCCAGGTCGCGCCCGCTGCGAACGAGCACGCGCACCGTTTCGCCGGCGGCGCGGAGTCGTTCGACGATGTGGCTTCCGAGTTGCCCGGTGGCGCCGGTGACGAGATTGATTTTGGTGGAGGTCATGGATGCTGCATCCAGGATTGGTAGTGTAGTCACGTTGAGGTTGTTAGGGAAATAGTAGCGAGGTTATTGTATTGCCGCTTGTGGCTTAGCGCTCGGAATATCTCACGCGAGCGCTAACCCGCAAGCGGGACCATCGTTCAATACTTCCCCTTGCGGTCCTCGAAGTGCGTTGGTTTGCCGAGCGTCGCGCCGCCGCGGGCGATCCAGTCGGCGATCCAGGCGATCATTTGACGGGCGCTGACGCGCGGGTAGCCAAGCAAGCGATGCGAAAGCTGGGCGTTGCTGAGGAACGCGTCGGTACTCTCGACTCCCGTGAATTGCGCGGGCTTGTTGAAGATCGCCGCGAAATCCTCGGCAACACGACGCACGCTCAGCGTCTCCGGCCCGGCGAGGTTCCACATCGCCGGCGGATTGGCCAAGTAGGCGAACGCGGACAATGCAGCGGCGTTGGCGTCGGCCTGCCAAATTGCGTTGAAATGGCCCATGCTCAGATCGATCGTCTGCCCTTCCCATACTTTCGTGCCGATATCGACCATCACGCCATAGCGCATCTCCGTTGCATAGTTCAGTCGCAATAGCGCCATCGGAATGTCATGAGTGCGGCTGTGGTGTTCATAGATGCGCTCGCGGCCAACGCAGCTCATCGCATATTCGCCGGTCGGGCTGAGCGTGTCAATTTCGCGCGAGCCGCCGAGCGCGACGGGCGTTAGGCCATAGACGTTGCCGGTCGAAAAAGCGACGACGCGCGACTGGCGAAACTTGTCGCAGACATACGCCGGCGCCAGCGTGTTCATCGCCCAGGTGCGGGATTCTTGGCCCGTCGAGCCGAACTTCATGCCGAACATGGCGATGACGTTGGGCACATCCGGTAAACTGGCGACCTGGGCGGGATCGAGCAGGTCGCAGCGGATCGTTTCGACGCCCTGCGCCTTGAGCCGATCTTCGCTGCCGAGTTCGGAAAACCGCGCCACGCCGATGACGCGGCGACGCACGCCCGCAGCGTCAAACGCTCGCCGTGCCATTCGCGCCAGCGTCGGCCCCATCTTGCCCGCGACGCCCAGCAATATCAGGTCGCCATCGGTTTTCGCAAGCGTCTCGATAGCGTGCGGCGTCGGCTCGCTCAGCAGCGTTTCGAGGTGCTGGACATCGTCCATTCTGGACGGGTGTGCGTGCGGCATGGGATCGGTATCCAAGTGGAGATTTTGTCGGCAACGAAGATGAGTATAGGACTCGGGATCGATGCGGGCGAACGGGTTCACTGAGGTGGCCGGTTTGCTACAATGTAAGCGAAATGTTCAGAATTACGCGATGGTCCGGAAAAGTTTTGGTGCGATGTGGACTCAAGGGTGGATCCTTTCGGCATCCATCGTAGCTGGCTGCGTCACTCTGGTATCGAAAGGATATGACGAATGGCCCTGATCAGTTGCCCGGAATGCACGCGTCAGGTTTCGGATCGTGCGCCGAAGTGTCCAAGCTGCGGGTTTGTGATTTCGTTTGATATAGCCAAAAGGCCGCAGAAGTTGGGAGACGACGCCGGGGTACGCATGCTGTTGCCGGTGGGACGTTCGGGGTGGGCGATAGCCGCCAGCTACTTGGCGCTTTTTCCGTGCTATGAGTTCCGGCACCATTTGCCCTCATTGCAGGCATCCTGGCAGTGCGCGAGATCAATCGCGATCCGACCGCCCACGGCATGGGGCGTGCTATATTTGGAATCATCATGGGCGGAATCGGCACGGCGATTCTCGTGCTCATGGGCATAGAAGCGATGTCCGGAGGATGATAGGGATCATTTCCGGTCTGAGCCGATGAGTCGCATGGTCTCCTGAGACTTATTCTACTGCCCCACGCGGCCGCGAAATTCGCCGTCTTCAGTGCGGATCTTGATGCGGTCGCCCTTCTTGATGTGGCCTGGTACGCGCACCTCTGCGCCGGTCTCGATCGTGGCCAGCTTCGTGACGGATGTTGCCGTGTCGCCTCGCGCCGCGTCGGGAGCATCGGTGATTTCGACTTCGATGACCAACGGTAATTCGACCTGCACGACCTTGTCTTCAATCGTCAACAGGCTCACTTTCATGTTGGGTATCATGAAGCCGCGCTGCGTTTCCCCCACGAGATCGACGTTCACGTTGAACTGCTCGTAGGTGGCCGGTTCCATGAATACGAACATGTCACCGTCGCGATAGAGATACTCGAACTCCTGCCGATTGAGGATGACCTTCTCGACGTTATCGTCGGGAGAGAATCGCTGCTCGACGACATTGCCGCGTTCGAGATGCTTGAGCTTGATCTGCCAGTAGGTGCGGAGATTGCCACGGGTTTGTTCATGGCGGTCGAAGATGACCCAGACGTCGCCGTTGAACATAATCGCTTCGCCGACCTTGACGTCGCGCATTTTCATATTTGGCACGGGATGAAACTCCTGCGGTTGAGATTATCGTTAAGTGTTATGGTACGGGAGCGAACGCAAGAATGCCAGGGCGGTTGCATTGCGTTTAGCGCTCGCACGGCGTCATGCAGGCGCTAAACGAGGAGCATCATCATCGCGATTTCGGCTCCAGGTGCAGCCATTTTTTGATGCGGGCAGATTCCTTCGTCCAGCCGTCACCGAGCCGATGTTGCAAGAACGCCGCATACATCAGGTCGATCGTTTCAAGAAGATCACGCACGCGCGTGATGCGTTCTTCGAGGCGAGCGCGGTCGTCGCCGTCTTCCGGCGGGGGCAGCTTCGCGCCGGCGATGGCGAGCGTCTCGGCTTGTAGCGTGATTTCGTACTGGGCGTCGTGCCGCACGAGCGTCAGGCCCATCTTTCGAGGCAGCTTGCCCGCTTGCAAAGCGCGATGCGCTTCGGGCAGCTTGCTCGGGCCATCGCTCGAAAAGGTCTCGCGCCCAAATTGGCCACGCGGGCATTCGAGCTGAAGTGAGCGGGAGATCATCAGCACCACTTCGGAATCGTCGGAGAGCTTGATGCTGTCGGATTCGTTTTCGAGGTAATGCCAAAGCCAGAGAAAGAATTCGTTGCCGAGGAAGTCGCGGCTGTTCTCGTCGGGAATCCAGGAGACATCGCTCGTCTGATGCGCGGGCACATAAACGGTCGGCCTGGCGTCGTCGATGTTGCGCTGTTGGTTCGTGATCTCCGCGAGGTTGAACGCCTGTCTGCCCGCGCTGAGCATCTCGAATTTGCGCTCGAAAGTATCCTGAAAAAGCGTGATCAGCCGATCAATCGCCGAGATCGATGTCGTGCCAACGAGCAACTCGTTCGACGGCGCGTCCCACAGCATCGGGATCGCCTTGCGGCGAAGGAAGCGGCCGTCCTTCGCTTCGTTCTCCAGGCGGTCCTTCGCATATTCCTTGGCCTGGCGTTTCTGCTTGGAACTGGGCCGCCCGCTCGGGTTCGTGGCGATGAGTGCCTTCAGTTCCACTTGGTAGTACGCGCGCAACAGATCGCTTGGCGTCTTCTGCTCGTCAATGCGCATCGTCATGTTCAGCGCGTCGTTGATGACGTTCTTGGCCAAATCAAACGACGTGTCGAGGATATGATCGCCAGCAATCCAGCCCGCCTGCGAGCCATCGCTGCTGGTGACACGCTGCTTGCCGATCATGTGCTCAGTCAGACGCTCGAGATCGTCGGTGCCGAAGTTCTTCGGCGCCCGCCCGCTGACGCGAAACCGCATGCACGTAACTCTACCGGTGAAGAAGCCCATAAAATTTGTCCGTAGATCTTCGGGCTTGGAGCTTCGATGGCGACCGGAAAGTCGCCAAACCATTGTGCACGGACGAGATCGACTTTTGCCACCGACCAAGCACGAAGCACTAAGCTCCAAGAACCAAGCTCAAATACAAAACCCGATGCATCAACACCCATCAGATGTTTTTGCATCGGGTCAGATGGTAATAATGCGGAGACGGGATTAGTTGTTGGCGCGACGTTGACCGGGCGAGAATTTTTCGGCGTCCTTGCGTTTCATTTCGTCCTGGATGACGGGATGCCAGGCACCATCGCGTTGTTCCGGCGGCACGTAGTTCTCGCGTGCCCAGCGACGAAGCTGCAACTCCTCGATCAAATCCATGTCCATGATCCCGTGACTCATACCGCACTCCCGTGAACCGATTTACATGATGCCCATTTCACTCGAAATGGTAGGCAATCAGTATATGCAGAGGGGTCGCGGCTGCAAGAACTTACGGCGAAATCGATGTTTTTTGTGCGACAGGAGCCAGCAAGGTTTGCGCAAGCGGAATAAAGACGCTGGGCTTGGTCCGCACGTCGGCATCCATTCCCCCTGATCGCATCAACATTGTGATGATGGATTCGGAGATGAGTGCAACCTGCACTTGGCCAGCGGGGGCGGTAGGCCAACAAGCGGGGCGGTTGGCCATCGGCCGGTCGCCAACCGCTATTGCATTTTTCCCCAGTTTTTTTGCACTAATTAGGGGGGTGTTGGCCAACAGGCCGGGGGAAGGGTATAGGGAACTGCATGCAGATTGTTGATTCCAGATTATCCTCGTTAAGTGAACTCGGCCCGCAGGCGTTAGCAGCCGTGCCGATGATTCGGCGAATCAGGGACGAAGGCGAGCAAGAGCCTTCGGCCAATTGTCGTCATGGCACTGGCGAGGATTGAAAAATAGACGCCGGCGTTCGGGGAGGAAAGGGGGAAGGAGGCCTTGTTTTGCCGTTGATTTCGCGTTCCATTGCGGATTTCGCACCGGTTTTAGGTTGGCCGGCAAGCACATACGCTCAGCGGTTTCCTTAAGCCGCGTCTCGTTGCCGAATACTCTGTGAAATGAAATACGGCGACGAATTGCTGATTTCCATCAAAATAGTGGTTGCATTTTCGCGCGATTTCGTACAAAATAGCAGTAGTTGAACCGTTGTGCGTTTTCACCGGGTTCGTTCGCGCGGCGGGGTCTCATCGAAAAACCGGATTGACATTCCTGCCTTTTAACATTCAGGGGGTAAGCCTTATGCGATGCTGTCGTTCTTATTGGCTCGGCCTGTTTGCTGCCGTTGCGATGATTGCGGGCAACGGGTTCACTCAGGCTGGCGAGGAAAAGAAAGCGGCGAAGTCGGATCAGGTGGCGATGCCTGCTCCCGCCGATGTCCAAACTCTCACGGTTTTTCCGACGACCGTCACGCTCAAGGGTCTCGATGACTCGGCGCAGCTGGTCGTCACCGCTGTTTTGAAAAATGGCCGCGCTCAGGATCTTTCCGGCGACGTGAAGTACGAACTCGCCAACGATCAGCTGGCCCGCATAACGACTTCGGGGCGAATTGTACCGCTGACGAACGGTGGTGCCGCCATCACCATCCGTTTCGGTGACAAGTCGGCTACGGTCACGCTGAAAAACGAAAGCTGCGACACCGATCTGCCGATCAACTTCGCGAATCACATTGTGCCGATCTTCACCAAGCTCGGTTGCAACGGCGGCGGTTGCCACGGTAAATCGGGTGGCCAGAACGGCTTCTCGCTGTCGCTGCTCGGCTTCGTTCCTGAACTCGACTATCAAACCCTCGTCAAAGAAAACCGCGGTCGCCGACTCTTCCCCGCCGCACCCGATAGCAGCTTGCTGCTCCTCAAATCAGTCGGTGGCATTGCTCATGCCGGCGGCAAACGCATGGAAGTCGGCTCCGATGAATACAAACTCGTCCGCCGCTGGGTCGCCTCCGGCTCGCCATACGGCGACGAAAAAGACCCGTCGATCACGAAAATCACCGTCAGCCCGGAACACCGCATTCTGAGCCGAAGCAATCGCCAGCAGTTCACGGTGACGGCACACTATTCGGATAACACAACGCAAGACGTCACGCAACGTGCTCAATATGAGAGCAACGACACCGAAATCGCCGTCGTCGAAGGTGCGGCCCTCGTTCGCTCGCTGGAAATGTCCGGCGAAGCGGCGATCATGGCCCGCTACCTTGGCCAAGTCGCGGTCTTCCGTGCCACGGTGCCGCTTGGCGTTACGATTCCGGAGTATAAATTTGCCGAACAGACGGTTGTTGACCGCTTCACGAAAAAGAAATGGCAAGAGCTTGGCATCACGCCATCGGACCTCTCGACGGACGAGCAGTTCCTTCGCCGCATCTACCTGGACCTGACGGGTAGTCTGCCGACGCCAAAGCAAGTGACTGAATTCCAGGCGGATAAGGACGCGCAGAAGCGTGACAAGCTAGTCGATAAATTGGTCGATTCGACCGAATACTCCTACCTGTTCGCGAACAAGTGGGCCGACATTCTTCGCGTCAAACGCCGCAATCAACCCGATCGTGCGGCTGGCACGTTTGCGTTCCATGCCTGGATTCGCGAAGCGATCGCAAAGGACAAACCGTACGATCAATTCGTGCGTGAAATCTTGGCGGCAACGGGTGACGAAAGCCAATCGCCGCCGACGGTGTGGTACAAGGAATTACAGGACCCGCAACAGTTCGTCGATGATACCGCCCAGGTGTTCCTCGGCTTGCGAATCGCGTGCGCCCAGTGCCATCACCATCCCTACGAAAAATGGAGCCAGGACGACTATTGGGGCCTGGCAGCGTTCTTTGGCCGCGTCGGTCGCAAGAATGTCCAGGTCATGGGTGGTTCTGGCAATCAGCAGGCACAACGCCAGGTCATCTTCAATCGTCCCACCGGTACGGTAACCAACAAGCGCACGAACATTGCCGCCAAGATTCAGCCGCTCGATGGCCAACCGCTGGACATCTCGTCTGACGAAGATCCAAGGCACAAGCTTGTCGATTGGATGGCGAACAAGGACAACCCGTTTTTCGCTCGCGCTGTTGCCAACCGTTACTGGTCGCATTTCTTCGGTCGTGGCATCGTTGACCCGATCGACGACATGCGCGTCACCAACCCGCCGACCAATCCCGAATTGCTTGACGCCTTGGCCAACGAGTTGGTCAAGAATAACTTTAGCCTCAAGCATCTCGTGAAGATCATCGTGAAGAGCCGAACCTATCAGCTCAGTTCTGCGCCGAACGAGTTCAACAAGCATGATAAGCAGAGCTTTGCACGGTTCTATCCTCGTCGTATGTCTGCCGAGGTTCTGTTCGATGCCGTCAATCAGGTGACGAACACCGCAGCGGCATTCGGCGGCCTGCCGAACGACAAGCATTCGCCGAACCGCGCGATCATGCTGCCCGATGAAGCGTTTGCGTCGTACTTCCTCGACGTGTTCGGCCGTCCGCAGCGCATCAGCGCTTGCGAATGCGAGCGGGTCAGCGAAGCGAACCTGGCTCAGGCGTTGCACCTCTTGAACTCGCAGGAAATCCAAGACAAGCTGTCCGGCGCTGGCCGTCGTGCTGACTTGTTGTCGAAGGATAAACGCGAGGATGCGGAAAAGGTCGAAGAGTTGTTCCTGTGGGCGTTCGGCCGTCGTCCGACGCAGGAACATCGTCAGCTTGCGTTGGAACACATCGCACGGCATGCGATGAATAAAAAATTCGCCTACGAGAACATTCTCTGGGCGTTGTTGAACACGAAGGAATTTGTGTTCAATCAGTAGTCGATTTGAAATAAACGCGAAGGCCCGGGAACGATGGTTCCCGGGCCTTTTTTGTTTTCCGCTTGCGGCTTAGCGCTCAAGGTATCCCGCGCGAGCGCTAAGCCGCAAGCGGAATTATCGCTTGACAGAATCGCGCATTACGCTATTTTCGCGGGACCAATAACTAGCGAAAGAGGTGTGTCATGCGTGCGTGGATTCTTGCCGCCGTTGCCACGGTGGTCTTTGCAATGCCGGCGTCGGCGCAGTTTGTTTTCCCGGGTTCGGGTAGCAAGTCAAGTTCGATGCCTCAGTTTACGCCGTTCTTCACGAAGCCGAATTTCGGCGGCATCACCTCGAAGCCAGCGATGCCTGGACTGATGCGGCCAACGAGCGTATTCTCGTCGTTCCCGAGTTTTAGCAGTCTGTTTTCGTCGCGTGGTGGACCTACGTCGCAGCCGCAGCTTATCCTGCCGCCACCCAAGAAGAAGTAATCGTTTCCCTCGCCAGAATTTCCGAGCCGCGACCGTCAGGGAGCGGCCGACGTCGCGTGCACGGCATCCTGTCGGCCGCTCCCTGACGGTCGCGGCTCGGAAATGCGTCAAACCCACCTGTCGAAGGAATATATCACCAAAGCGTGTAGCCGCCATCGATGACGAGAGCGGCGCCGGTCATGTAGCGTGATGCGTCGCTGGCGAGATAGACGGCGAGCGGGCCCAGATCTTCGGGTTGGCCGTAGTCGCCGAGCGGAATCTGGGATTTGAAGGTCGCGATGACTTCAGGGTGAATTTTTGCCCAGCGCTGGTTCGGCTCAGTCATGAAGCCGCCGGGAAGGATGGCGTTCACGGTGATCCGGTACGGCGCCCAATCGACGGCCGTGGCACGGGTAAATTGGAGTAGGGCGCCTTTAGCAGTTTCGTAATGTCGCCCCGCAATCGCGCGGCCAGCAACCAGGCTGTTGATCGACGCGATGTTGATGATGCGTCCGCCCTGAGCCCGTTCGATCATCGCTTTGCCGATGATTTTTGTGCACAAAAACGCACTGGTCAGGTTCAGGTCCATCAGCGCTCGCCACTTCTCCAGCGGCATGTCCTGCGTCGGGATGTTCTCCCGTCGACCACCAACGTTGTTGATAAGAATATCGATCGGCCCCAACGCGAGGGCCTTGGTGCAGACCTCTTCGCATTCCGCAGGCAGGCCGACATCGCCTTGCAGTATCCATGCTTGCCGACCGAGTACGCGAATGTCGCTGGCCGTTTTCTCGAGGCTCTCCATATCACGGCCGACGAGAATTACATCCGCACCAGCATCGGCGATGGCGAGTGCCATCTCGCGGCCCAGGCCTCGGCTGCCACCGGTGATGAAGAGACGTTTGCCCGTGAGACGAAATCGGTCGAAGATGCTCATGGCTGTGAGGATCCCAGAAGTGTTGGTTGTATTCCGCTTGCGGCTTAGCGCTCGGATGATCCCTCATGAGCGCTAAGCCGCAAGCGGAATACGGGGTTAGATCGTCTGCGGTTTGCCGCTGTCGCGCGAGTTGAGCGCTAGCAGAAACGGCACGGCCTTCTCCACCCACTTTTGCGGTGAAGGGTACCGGCTCGCGCTGCCGCCGAAACAGGTGCGCAACATGTCGGTGTCGATCACACCAGGGTTGACGGGGATTGCGCCCATGCCGCGAGGCAGTTCTTCGGCGAGCGCGCGAGTCAGGCCTTCAATCGCCCATTTGCTTGCACAATAGGGGGCGACATCGGACGACACTTCACGGCCCCAGGCGGAGCTCATGTTGATGATGAGGCCACTTTTGCGAGCGATCATCGCGGGCAGGAAATGGCGAATGACGTTGGCGACGCCCTTGACGTTGACGTCGAAAACGCGATCGAATTCGTCGGACGGAACCTGCCAAAGCGGGGCGTTTTGATTGATGACGCCGGCGTTATTGATAAGCAAATCGGGGGAGCCGCGACTGGATATAAGGCGAGCTGCCCACGGTTCGACTTGACTTTCGAGGGACACATCGACGGCGGAAAAATCGTGTGGCGGGCGATAACGGGCACGCAGCGACTCGATAACATCGCGCGATCGGCCACAGCCGAGAATGGTATGGCCCAGCTCGATAAATTTCTCGGCCATCGCCAAGCCAAGCCCGCGAGTTACTCCGGTCAAAACGATTACCCTGGGTTCTTTCCGCGCCACAATGACCTGCCTTTGACTCGGGTAGGAAACCGCGCATCGCGCCTGGGAGGCAGAAGAAAACGCGGCCATCCGCCCTCGATTTTTCAAAGAGCGGATGCTCCGTCTTGCCCTTACAATTGCTTTTATATAGAAAGTATGGCTTTTTGAAGGGCCGAATCGCCAAAAATAGCGGAATTTTCGTATTTTTGTCGGTCTGCGTGGTGATCGCTTCGAGCGCCCGCGCGTCGTTGGTTTGCGTGCCGAACGTTCGCGCCACTGTTGCCACGCGGGCATTTCAGGGTAGGGATACGACCATTCGCCAGAACGTCGGCTTCATGCCGAGCAGCCAGGGGACTCCGTTCCAGCATCGCTCGACGGCTGGCCGTCGATAGTCAGGGATGGAACGCCACGGATCGATCGCACCCTCCGTCTAGCGCTACCCCATGCACGGCTCGGCGAGCGATTTGCTGGCTTTTTTGTCTGCGTTTCGGTGCAATTGGCGCGGAAGTGTCGAAGTTGGGTTGAGGGTGCTGGTGGAAATTGCAGTAGCAACAAAAAGGGCGTCAGATTGGCTCTGACGCCCGCATGATCAATCCGGTTTAGCCACTCGCCTTCGGCGAGTGTGGACTTCGCGCATTTGCGAAAAGTTCCGCGCTCGCCAAAAGCGAGCGGCTAAACAATGTTAGTCCATATGGTCGCCGCCGCCCTTGCCGGCTTTCTCTTCCTTGGGCATGTCGGCAACAAGTGCATCCGACGTCAGCATCAACGTCGCCACGCTGGCGGCGTTCGTCAGGGCGCACGTCACGACCATCGTGGGGTCGATGATGCCTTCCTTGACAAGGTCGCAGTATTTGCTCAATCGGGCGTCATACCCGTAGTTCGGCGATTTGTTGTCGAGCACGGCATTGGCGACGACATCGCCATTCTCGCCGGCGTTGGCGACGATCTGAATTAGCGGCGCCCGACAGGCTCGGACGACGATCTTGTAGCCGGCCTCTTCATCGGGTTGCATGCCGTCGGCCTTGAGACCGGCGGCGGCCCGCAGCAGCGCCACGCCACCACCGGGGAGGATGCCCGAACGATACGCCGCACGAGTCGCGTGCATGGCGTCTTCGACACGCATCTTCTTTTCCTTCATTTCGCTTTCGGTCGCGGCGCCAACGTTGATCTTGGCCACGCCGCCCGACAGCTTGGCGATGCGTTCGCCGAGCTTTTCCTTGTCGTAGTCGCTGGTCGATTTTTCGAGTTCGCGCTGGATCATCGCAACCCGGCCCTGGATGTCAACCTTCTTGCCCGCGCCTTCGATGACGACGGTGTTGTCCTTGTCGATCTTGACCTTCTTGGCCCGGCCGAGATCCTTAAGCTGAATGTTCTCAAGCTGGATGCCGAGGTCTTCGAAGATCGCTCGGCCGCCGGTCAGGACGGCGATGTCTTCGAGCATGGCCTTGCGGCGGTCGCCGTACCCGGGGGCCTTGACGGCGGCGCACTTGAACGTGCCGCGGAGCTTGTTGATGACCAGCGTGGCGAGGGCTTCGCCTTCAACTTCTTCGCAGATGATGAGGATCGGCTTGTTCTGCTGAAGGACCTTCTCGAGGACGGGAACGAGGTCTTTGTTGTTGGAGATTTTCTTTTCGTAGATGAGAATGTACGGATCGTCGAGATCGCATTCCATCTTCTGCGCGTCGGTCACGAAGTAGGGCGACAGGTAGCCGCGGTCGAACGACATGCCTTCGACGAATTCGTTGTGCGTCTCAGCGGTCTTCGATTCTTCGACGGTGATGACGCCGTCCTTGCCGACTTTTTCCATCGACTCGGCAATGATCGAGCCGATCGAGGAGTCGTTGTTGGCTGCGATGGTGGCAACGGCTTCGAGGTCTTTCTTGCCCTTGACGGGGATGCTCAATTTTTCGAGCTTGGCGACGATGTCTTCGACGGCCTTTTCGATGCCGCGTTTCATCATCACGGGGTTGACGCCCGAAACGACGGCGCGAAGGCCTTCGTTGAAGATCGCTTCAGCCAGGACGGTCGCGGTGGTCGTGCCATCGCCGGCGACGTCGTTGGTCTTGGAAGCGACTTCCTTGACCATCTGCGCGCCCATGTTTTCGTACTTACATTCGAGTTCGATCTCTTTGGCGACGGTGACGCCGTCTTTGGTGACGGTCGGCGAGCCGAAGCTCTTCTGAAGGATGACGTTGCGGCCCTTGGGACCGAGCGTCACTTTGACGGCGCGGGCGAGTTTACCGACGCCGCGACGCATGGCGTCACGAGCTTCTTGATCGAAAGCAATCTGTTTTGCGGCCATATTTTCAGCTCCTAAAGCTATCAGCGGTCAGCAATCAGCTATCAGCCGAAATCGGTGAGATAATGAGCTAACCGCAAGGACAGGTAGTAGATGGTAATAAATAAGTATCAATACCCTCGCCGAAGCCGTGATGCTTTCTTGGGCTGAAAGCTGATTGGTGGCGGTGAGAGCGTTGTTGTTTACTCGTCGACAACGGCAAGCACGTCTTCTTCGCGCATGATTAGGATGTTGCCACCCTGGCCGTCTTTGTATTCGTCGCCGGCCCAAGCGGTGAAAAGGATGTTGTCGCCGACTTTGAGTTGGAGTGCCTGACGGGTGCCGTCCTTCAATAGGCGGCCAGCGCCGATGGCGAGAACCTTGCCCTTTTGCGGCTTGTCCTTGGCGGAATCGGGAAGCAAAATGCCCCCGGCAGTTTTCTCAGCAGCTTCCTGACGACGGACCACGATACGATCGCCGAGCGGTTTCACCTTCATATTGCAAATCTCCTGCAGGGTAAATAGTATCCGACGTCTAATAGAATAGCAACTTCGATGCCTGAAAGATGTGCTGGTCGCAAATTGCTTTATTCAATGCTGTTGCGGTGAAATTGTCTGCTCATAATCGATTACAGATTACTGCCAAAAACGGGTCAACTCGCGGCTTATCTGTCGGAATGGCAGCGATCTACGGGCGTGGCGGATGTGCAAACAAGAATCAATACTGAGATTTGCGCCTTACGCCGCCAAGGCGGTCTGGGCGGCACGCAGTCGGCAGACGAAGAGCCGGTCGGCGAACGGGAATCGGCAGCATGGTTCGGTCGTACAGTCGAAGCCAGCTTTCTCCAAGAGGTTTAGCCATTCGGCTAGGCTGCGGAAATGCAGGTCCTTCGCCATCGTGAAGCCGAGGCCGGTCATCATTTTTTCGTAGAGCCGATTGATGAAAAAGGTCTTGCCTGCGCTAGCGTCCACGTCGCGGATCAGCAGCACGCCACCTGGCATCAACGCTTTTCGTGCGTGATCCAAGAACGCTACCTGCTCGTCAGGCGTCAGGTAGTGGATCGCGTCAATAATCACGATCCCGGCAACCGTCCCGTGCCAGTGCTCAGCGGCAATGGTATCGAGCAGGCTGCCGGTTTCCACGGCAATATTCGCAAGGTCCGAGACCGCCTTTTGCGCGACGGCCACACGCCACGGTTCATGATCGATTGCAAGAATCGTGCGAGTTGGTTCGCTCAGGCCCATGGCAAGCGAAAGCAGGCCATGGCCGCAACCCAAATCGAGAATATTGCCATGCGTGGGGAGGTAGGATGCAATTTGTTGATACGGAGTCCAGCGCCAGCGAGCGACGAGAAATAGGCCGGAAATTCCACTAGCACCGGCATATCGGCCAAGTACCTGGCTGCCCAGGGTCGTCAAGCTTAAGGGTAGTCCGTACACCTGTTTCCTCGTCTTGGTTCCAAAGTTAGTGCATTGCGGTTATCCCGTAAAGAACACATCGTGCAATTCGGGCGGATTTCTTGACTAAACTTCCCAAAACTCTCGATTTATTTGTTGATCGTAGTTCCGGGTTCAGGCAGTCTTCGGCAAAAACTGCCTAATTCAAGTGCGCCATGTTTTTCTCTCTCCCTATGGGGCAGACCGGGAGCAAAACTACAATTCCAGGCGCGTTCGGCTAAAGCACATATCACATTGCCGTGAGCCGTTCGGTTTCTGTCGGTGTGGCTAATTCTCCGATGGGTCGCGGTTCGGAAAGAAGGTAGACAAAGTAGAGCGTGCTCGCCATCGGATGGAT
Source organism: Singulisphaera sp. GP187 (assembly GCA_945861245.1). Classification (GTDB taxonomy): domain Bacteria; phylum Planctomycetota; class Planctomycetia; order Gemmatales; family Gemmataceae; genus SIAQ01. The sequence continues at coordinate 14,135 of CAMAUE010000036.1, read as the reverse complement.
GCCGATGATGGACAGGTCTGCGGTATTACCTAAACTTCCGAGAGCCGCCGCCAGGACGAAGAGCAGACCACTTCCCGCCAATATTAACCTCCGCGCAGACCACGATGACTCACGCACCGAAGCGACGAGCGACCAGGCCAGCGACGGTGCGAGTAGCTGAAACGTGCTCGATTCCACAACTGGGCCAAGCACCAATATCCAGCTAACCCCGAGTCCTAGAGCCGATATCAGCAGGTGTTTCTCATCCCATCCCTGCCGCTGGCGAATCCAGAGCAGCAACGCGATCCCCGCTCCGCCAGCCATTTGAATGATGCGATAGGCGAATCGGCTCACGGGCAGATGATAGATGTCGATCAACAGCCACAGATCGCGATGCTTGTTGCGGTCGTCGGCATTCGTGCGATCGTCGGCCAATAGGAGTTCGATCCATTTTTGATGCTGATCGACGACATAGTCCCAATGCTGGGCCACGAATGGCAGGACCAGGCTCGGCAGAATCGCCATCGCCATGCGCCAAAGCAGTTGCCGCGGATAGAGCACGATCAGCAGCATGGCAAACGCGATCGGGTAGACTTTGCAGATGAACGCAACGAGCAGCAGCGCGGTGGCGAGGTTCCAGCGCTGTTCGCGAATCGCTGCGATGGTCGCCATCATCGAGGCGATGACAATGACGTTGGCCTGACCGTTGTTGAGGCTTTGTACGGACAGTGGCAAACATAGCAATGTCAGAATTGCGAAATGGTCACGCGACAGGCAGCCCGGCAACACCGAGCGAGTCAGCCACGCCAAGGCGGCGATGAAGCATGCACCGCTAAAAATCCGCCAAAGAACGCCGCCGATTGCGTCGGGAAAGATTGCGAACGGCGTGAATAAGATCGCGAAAGCCGGACTATAACGATAACCGCCTTGGACGTGATTGGGGCGATAGGGCTCATACAGGTCGTCAGTCTGCCACCATAAACGAGTGGATTCGCTGAAGATCGGATACACCGTTCGCGATGCCGGTGCAACGAAGGCACGGGTGCAAACGAAGAGGAGCACGATGGTCCAAACCGCGAATGCAGCTTGTTCCCAGCGGGTTCGGGCAATGAACCAATGGCGAATCGAAGACAACATCGCATCCTCCATGACGCGAACCAGGGCATTCTGCGAGAAATCGAAAACTTGCCGACTTGTAACGGATGAACCAATAGCCGATTTTCATTTTTCTAACAAGACAGAACCCGGTCAAATATAGCCCACCATAATGGCAGGTTATGTTCGAAACAAAATAATGCACGCCTTACGCGGTGAATCGGCGTACGTATTCTGCGTAGATTGCCTGGAGTCGCCGCGTGATTGGCCCCGGCAGGCCTGACTTCACCGACAGGTTATCCACTGCCACAATGGGCAATATCTCACACGTCGTACCGACCAGGAACAACTCGTCCACCTGATCCAACTCTGCTTTCTTCAGGCTGCGCTCCACCACCGCGACGCCCGCCTCGGCTGCCAACTTCAACGCGAAGCCGCGCGTGATACTGGGCAATACGTTCGCTTTTAACGGCGTCGTATGTAGTTGGCCACCTTGCACCGCGAAGAAGCTGCTGTGCGACGCTTCAGTCATCGTGCCATCCGGCAGATAGAGCAGCGCCTCAGGACAGCCCGTTTCGCTCGCCGTTTGATTGGCGAGCACGTTGCCGAGCAGGTTCGTCGATTTGATGTCGCAGCGATGCCAGCGCAGATCGGGATAGGTGATGACGCCGCATCCGGTTTGGCACATTTTCGTGTAGGTGTCGTGATATTCCTGCACCCAGAGCAATTCCAGCGGGATGGCGTCTTTCGGAAATGCATGCTTGCGCGGTGCGGCACCGCGCGTGACTTGCAGATAAACGGTCGATTCCAAAAACCCACCGGCGCGGATCGTTTCGTGCATCCGCTGCCGCATGCGTGTCATGTCGACGCCGGCGATGCGAATCTCACGCAGGCTACGCTCGAAGCGATCGAAGTGTTCCGCCTCCAGCCACGGCTTGCCTTTGTAGATACGCAAAACTTCGTAGACGGCGTCGCCGAACAGAAAGCCACGATCGAGCGGCGAGATCGTGACTTCATCAAGCGGCATGATCTTGCCGTGCAGGTTTGCGAGTGGTTGCATGATGTTCCTTATTCACCGTGATTTTCCTGTTCTCCGCTTGCGGCTTAGCGCTCAGGTGGGATCATCCGAGCGCTAAGCCGCAAGCGGAATTAATGCGAATGAAGAAATATTCTATCACTCGAACCCGATGTGCGAGCGCGTGATATTTCGCATAAAATAATCGACTCGAGCAACGCCACCGATTTACGAGACCGACGCATGATCCTTTTTCGCCGTACGCTGCTAATTTGGCTCTGGATGTTTTTGTAGGGCGGGTTCCTCTTCTACGGCAGCGTCGACGTAAAGATCGGCAGCAGCGTGCTGGATTCGGACTTCCAGCAAGGCCTCATCACTCACCACGTGACGCTCGCGATCAACATCACCGGCGTGGCTGTGCTGCTCGCCTGGATGTGGGAGATGACGAAAAACAAGAACTTGAACTGATTGATGATGACGTATTTCCACCGTGAAACATCGGTTGCCTAATAGCCAAAAGCAGGTCCGAAACATGCTCGCCGAGTTCAATTCAGCCGCCGGCCCAGCGGTTCCGCCAAACGCTTCAGCGAATCCAGCAGCTTCTTGAACCCCTCGAACGATAGCGTCTGCGCACCGTCAGACGCCGCGTGATCGGGATCGGGATGCACTTCGATGAGCAACCCGTCGGCGCCGGCGGCGAGCGACGCCAACGCCATCGGCGCGACGTAATCGCGTTTGCCCGTGCCGTGACTCGGATCGACCATGATCGGCAAGTGCGTCAACTTCTTCGCCGGCGGGATGACGGATAGGTCGAGGGTATTGCGGCTATGATCCGAAAAAGTTCGTATGCCACGCTCGCAGAGGATGATGTTGTAATTCCCGCCCGCCATCACGTACTCCGCCGCCATCAGCCATTCTTCGAGCGTGGCCGACATGCCGCGTTTGAGCAGCACGGGCTTTTTCATCATGCCCACCCGTTTGAGCAAGCTGAAGTTTTGCATATTCCGCGTGCCGATCTGGATGATGTCGGAGGCTGCCTCGACGGCGTCGGCGTTGTCGGTGTCCATCAACTCAGTAACGATGCCGATGCCGGTCTTCGCCCGAGCCTTCTCCAGAATCTTCAGCCCATCAAGCCCGGCGCCCTGATACGAATACGGACTGGTGCGCGGCTTAAACGCACCGGCGCGCATCAGTTTCACACCGTTCGCCATCATGAACTCAGCCGTGCGCAGCATCATCTCCTCGGTCTCGACGGAACAAGGCCCCGCGATCATCGTAAACGTACCCGGCCCAATCGACGTCTGCGGCATCGTCACGACAGTATCCGCGGCGTGCATCTCCCGGCTCGCCAGCTTGAACGGCTTGGTCACGCGAATGCACTCGGAGACGCCGGACAGCACCTCCAGCGTGCGCGAATCGACCGCGCTGGTGTTGCCCGTGATGCCGATGGCTGTGCGCGTCGCCCCGGGCAAGGGATGCGGCGTGAGATTAAGCTCGCGAATCGCCCGCAAGACCTGATCGATCTGTTCCGGCGACGCGTGATTCTGCATGACGACGAGCATCTGAATTTCCCCAACGGCGAAACATCGTTTAGCCGCTCGCCTTGGGCGAGCGCGGGCTCGGCGTTATGCCAATCGCGCTCGCCAAAAGCGAGCGGCTAAACGGGGCGGTGGCTGTAGAATGAACAATATATTACTACGACTGCATCCTCACACCCCTGTTGGATCATGAACTTCACAGACACCTTCCTTCGATTCTCCGAACGGTCCTTTCCGTATACCGTCGGAAATCTCTTGGCAGTGTTTATTTTCGTGATGATGCTGATTCTCGGCGGAGTCTGGTCGATATCGCTGATATTGTGGATGCCACTGTCGATCGTCACACTCTTGATTATTTTAGCATTCCTGAATCTGCAAGCGTGGATGCAATTGGTGTACGAAAGCCACGGAGCGAAAGCGTTTCGCGATGGCCGTTACGCTGACGCCGAAAACTATTTCCGGAAATCCTGGACGGTGGCTCAATCGCTTGGACCGAAGGATCAATGCCGCGGGCGCCTTCTGGAATGGTTGACCGTGGCAACTCAGTCGCAGGGCAATTACGACGAAGCAGAAGCCTTCGGCCGCGAATGGCTCAGCACTAACGAAGCAGATTTGGGTGGCGAACATCCCAGGACCGTCCAGGCGATGGAAAAACTCGCAAGTATCTACACTATTCTTGCTCGCTATCGTCAGGCGTTGCCATTATTGGAAAAGGCGCTGCGAGTTTGGGAAGTTCGCCAGGCCAAAGAACCGCTTGAATACGCGATGTGTTTGGAATCGATTGCAATATTGTGGTGCGTTCTCGAACGGTACGATATGGCAGAGCCGTATTTTCAGCGAGCCTTTGAAATTTTCGAGAAATCATCGATAGAGTTAAGGCGCGATGAATTGAAGGTCGTGTGCGGTTATTCGACCGTTCTCGTGAGCCTGAATCGGCTCGACGAAGCAAAATCGCTCGCCCAATCAGCATTGGCTCGCGCCGAAAAGCTTTCATGGCCAGAATCGATGCCTATTGCCCTTTGTGTGTGCCAACTGGCATTCGTGCGTCGGTTTCAGGAACGATTTGACGAAGCGGAAACACTTCTACGTCGGGCCATGGCGATCAAGAAGACCTTCAATCCACGCAATCCGATGGTGTTGCACGACGACCTGCATTTGCTCGGCGTCATTTTGCGTCACCAAGGTCGGTGGGGCGAAGCTCAGGAATGCTATCGCGAATCTCTGCGTTTGCGGGAGGAATTCCTGGCTCCAGAAGACCTGGCCATCGCCAGAATATCGGAGGATTATGCCGAACTGTTACAATTGATGGGGCGGACGGAAGAGGCCCATGCGCATGAACGCCGCGCCAAGCAGATTCGCGACTTCCACGTTTGACGCATTTTCCGGCGAGCCTAGCCGCGTAAGCGGCAGGTTGAATCGTCATGCCAAATTCAATTCAACCTGCCGCTTACGCGGCTAGGCTCACCTCACCACTTCAACCCTGCCGCGTCGAACACGGGGCCGTCGATGCAGACGCGTTTATAGTCCCAGCCATCTGGCGTCTTCACGGGCGTCACGCAGCTGAAGCAGATGCCAACGCCGCAAGCCATCGGCGTTTCCAGCGACACGTGGCACGGGATGCCTCGCCGTGCCGCCTGCTCGGCCAGGGCGTGCAGCATCGGCTCAGGGCCGCAGCCGAAGAGATGCTGCGGCACTTCGTGCGATGCGAGCAAATCGGTGACGAAGCCGTGATGGCCGAGGGAGCCATCGTTCGAGGCGAGATGCACCGTTGCGCCGGCGTTGCGAAAGTCCTCGACACCGGCGGCGAGGTCAGCGGAGCGCACGCCATAGTAGAGTGAGACTCGCTGCACCTGTCGCCTCGGTGCATTGCCAGCGTAGCCGCGAGTGCCGAGCAACTCGCGGATATGAGCGAGAAACGGCGTTTGCCCGATGCCGCCGGCGACGAGCGCGACGTGCTCGCTGCCGACCGGTTCCGGAAAACCATTGCCGAGTGGCCCCCAAACGCTGAGCGTTTCACCCGCGCGGACATGTTGCAGCAAGCCGGTCATCTTGCCGACGACGAGGTAAACGACATCGATCCCGATCGGCTTACCGCGTTCGTCGAGCACCGTATCGTACAGCGCGAACGGCCTGCCGAGTAGCGGATCGCTGCGATTGCCGAGCCGCAACATGACGAACTGTCCGGGCCGAATCGCGCGTGCCAACTCGGGGCAGCGCAAGCGAATGAGGAAGGTGTTCGTCGCGAGATGCTCGTGGGCCAAAACGTCGGCGGTGTGTTGATGGAAGGTCATATGGTTATCGTATTACCGGTTTTGGAATTGTTGCATACTACCATCATGAATACGCTCCTTTCACGAATCACGATCGACTCCGCAATTTGTCACGGTAAGCCGTGTATTCGCGGCCTGCGCTATCCGGTGGAGTTCCTCTTGGAATTCCTGAGTTCGGGAATGACAATCGACGCGATCCTTGCTGATTACGAAGACCTCGAACGGGAAGATTTGCTGGCCGCGCTGTCCTATGGAGCATACGTAACGCGGACTCGCCGTGTCTGCTCGGTGGGATTATGAAGTTCCTGATCGACGCCCAGTTGCCTCGCCGGATGACGACGTGGTTCGCCGCCGCGGGATGCGATGCGGCTCACACGCTCGATTTACCTAATTGTAATCAAACCACCGACCAACAAGTTATCGAATGCGCGGACCGGGAAGAACGCGTCCTAATCACCAAGGATTCAGATTTCGTCGATTCCCATCTGCTGCGCGGTTGACCGGCTAAATTGCTGTTGATGTCAGTCGGCAATATCCGCAATCAAGACCTGCAAGCCCTTGTCGCGCCGCTGATTCCCGACATCATTCGCGAGTTTCAGGCGACTTCTTTTTTGAAGTTCGGACCGGCTGGACTATTGATTCGCGGCTAACGGCAACTTCGTTGGTCGATGGAATGGACGGCTTATCGTTCGATACATTGCTTCGCAGGTTCACGTGGGTGTCGTCGTCGCCAAAAAACACAGCACCACATCGAGCGGCTCGGTTTCCGTGAAGCCCAACGATTCATACAGTCGCCGTGCCGGTCTGTTTCGGGCATCTACTGCGAGCGTCAGCCGCTGGGCGTTGCGTTCACGCAGTGCGGCCAAGGCGTGCAACGTGAGCGCTCGGCCAAATCCGAAGCCGCGCTGTTTGGGCGTGATGCCAACATAGGCGAGTTCCCAAGTCGTGGTGTTGACGATTTCAGTCATGATCAAGACACCGATCGGGACATCTTTCCTGCGTGCCAGCCACCAGCAATCGGGATGATAAGTTCCAGTGCCGCGATGCCCGGCGAGAATTTCGTCAACACTGCGGCGCCCGTTCAATTCCGGGCAGTCGAGCGAATCTTCGTAGGTCTGCAGCAACGTTGTGCCGAACTCGGTCGGCAGGTTCGGATCGCACGAATCCAAACGCAAATCCGTGGCGAACTCCGGCTTTGGCTCGGTGTTAAGTGAAAAGTCGTATTCGAGGTGGTGCAGTCGCGTGATGTACCGAAATCCATTGCGAAGAAACGGAGCGGTCCAGGCGGACTGGTCCGGCGGATAAAATGCCTGAGCAATCGTGCAACCGCGAGTTCGGCACCAGGCGAGCGCCGCAGATACGAGTGCGTCGGCACAGTCGTGTGGCGCGATTGGGAGCCAGAATAGGCACGACGCGCCTTGCAACGGCTGGGCGATGAGGACGCCGATGAGACGTGAGCCGTCGCGAGCAATCCAGATGCCGTCGGGCGTCCAGATGCCCTTCGCTAGCAACGTCATGGCTCGCTGGATTGTTGCCGCGCGATCGACTTCAGGCATGCGTGAAAACGCCATCGCCAGGGCTTTGGGTCGGTCGTCAGTACGAGCGATTTCGATTCGCCACATGGGGTGCTTCTAAGATCGGAAGGATCGCAACTCGGAAAGCCCAGTGCTCTGTAAATGCGTAATTTTCGGGTAGCCAATAATCGTGAGCGTTCGGAATGGACGAAGTCTCACGACTTCAGCTACCCCAATTCTTAGCGTTGACAGAGCACTAGCTCATCAGATATTTCTTAGGAATCTCCGCTCCCGCGACATACGCTAATTTGCCAATCTTGCACATCGCCTGTGGATTATATGGAAAACCCGAAAGACTGATCCGGCAAAAGTTTGCGTCGTCGCCTCCGTTGGCCGTTTTCCACGAATTCTAGGTTTTCCCATCGAGTTTTTTGGATTCCGTCCAGATTCCATCCAGGCCCGGCGATTCCGTCCATTCAGTCCACGGTGCCGGCGTGGCCGGCCTCCGTCAAGCGGCATTGTAGGAAAGAGAAGCGGCATCGCCCCGCGACAGCCGATGGTTCAGGAAGGCCGAACCATCGGCTCGCGGCTCGTGTCCTTAAAGATACAATCTCATGGGGATGCCGCGCCCAGCCCCTCTTCCGAGCCTGTCGGAGATCACCCGTGACGATCGACCTCTTCACACCTGTCGTGCCGAACGATCGGCTGAACCTCGCCTTCAAGGGCCTCGCCCATCGAGGCTTCGAGCTGGCGCGGCACATCCTGGCTGACATTGCCGCGACCTTCAACGACAAGGATGGCAACTTCGTCAAGGAGTTCCAGACGACCGGGTTCGACGCCAGGCATACGCCGATTGTGAATTGCCCAGGAAGAACTTGGCTGCGGCTTTCCCCCCTTTGGCGATGAAATAATCCTGCACGATCCCCACCACGGTTTCGTACGGCGCGCCGCCGTTCGAGACCGGCCAATTGCTGCCATAGATGAGCCGGTCTTCTCCGAACAGTTTCCAGAGTGTGTCGAGGACCGGGCGATAGTATTTCACATCACGCGGCGCTTGCTTTTGCCCGGTCTGCTCGACCAGAGCGGAAACCTTGCAAAAAACGTTCGGTTGTTTCGCGGCTGCCTCCATACCCTCGCGCCACTTGACGGGCGGCGTTTTGCCGTCGATGCGCAAGTTGGCGGCATGGTTGATGACAATGCGCAGCTTCGGTAGTTTCGACGCAAGGATGGCGACATCCGCCGGCATGTCCGGCCCGCCGTTCACGTCCAGGGCCAGGTTCAGATCGATCATCACCTTTACGCGGTCGGCAAGGTTCCCTTTCAACCCGGCCTTCAGCTCGTTGTGCGAGAGGCGGATTCCTCGGTAAAGCGGATTCTTGGCGAAGCGGCGCAGGTTTTTCTCGAAATCTTCCGACGCGGGGTCGAGCCGTCCGATAACCCCGACAATGAACGGATCCTCGGCGGCCAAATCGAGCCACCATTTATTGTCTTCAAGGACCGAACTCGCTTCGACGATGATGCAGCCGACAACGCCGTGAGGTTTCGACAGCTTTTTCAGGTCGGTAGGCAGGATCGGACGCGGTAGCGGCTTGCCGTCCTTCGGCCGAGGCGGTGCAGTTGGCCGAAGGGGATCGAAGAAATGGACATGGGTGTCGAGGACGCGAGGCTTCTGCTTTGGTGAGTCCATAACAAACTTCCCCACCGGGATCACCACCCGTTTCATCCCGATGGAGTTGGCGATCTCGGGCTTCTCGATGGCATCCTTCTTGGCCTCCGGCTGCTGGGCCAAAAGGGAAGCTGCCGCGACCGTGATCGTGAGAAAGACGAATCCGATGGTTCTCATGATTCCACCTCTCGATCTTCAGGGAACGAAGCAATGGAGTCCTTCTCGCGAGCCCACGTAGAGCGCCCCGAAAGCCAGGGTCGGCGTGGAAGTGGCAAAGGCGTTGCCGACTCTATGCTCCCACACGATTTTGCCGGTGTTGACATCGAGGCCGACCAAGCGGTTGTGGGCGAGCGTGTAAATCACGCCGTTGGCGACAGTGCTCGAAGCCTGGATGCGGCCGCCCAGCGGCCTGCGCCAGCGAACCTTGCCGGTTTTTCGCTCGAAGGCGTACATGGCGCTGGGCCAGGTGCCGATGTAGACGGCGTCCTCGGTTACGGCGGGCGAGGCCACGATGTGGGAAGTTACGCCGGGGTCGGTTTCGGTCTTCCAGAGCAATGTCCCGTCCGCAGCGTTCAGGGCGTAGACGTGTTTGTCGTAGCTGCCGAAGTACACGTGGCCATCGCGGAAGGCCACCGTAGAGTTGACCAGCGAACCGGTCTTGAACTTCCATTTTAGCTTGCCCGTGGCGGCATCCAGAGCATAGGCATGGCCGTCGTGACAGCCGCTATAGAGGACACCATCGACCAGCGTCTGGGCGGCGTGAACTCGACCCTCGGTCAGGTACTTCCATTTGACGTCTCCGGTGGCCCGGTCCAGTGCATAGATATAGCGATCGTCAGAGCCAACGTAAACGTGTTTGCCATCGACGGCGGGGGAAGCCCAGCCGCCGGCCCAGTTGCCCAGGTCGTAGGTCACGTCGTCACGAATCAGTGGATGGTCCCAGACTGTCTTGCCATCAGCCGCTTCCAGACAGACCATACGGCAAGTCTGCTGCTTGTCCTTTTCCCGGACCCCTTGCTCGCCGTTACAACAAACATACACGCGGCCATCGACCACGGTGGGCGACGCATACACTGGTTTGCCGAACATCCGCTTCCAGCGAACCTTGCCGGTGTCGGCGGCGACGGCGTAGAGGTGGCCGTCGTAGCTGCCTACATACACCGTACCTTTCACGATTGAAGGAGAAGAATTGACCAGCCCGATCGGCGCCACCCATTTCTGTTTGAACGGCGGCGTGATCATGGCCGACGAGACGCCCGTCTTGGCGTCATCACCGCGAAATTGATTCCAATCTTGCGCGGATGCCGATGTGGTCCCAGCGAGAATAACCAAAATTGCCCACGGTCGCGTCATGATGCACCTGTTTTTCGAGAATGGGCCAAGGCCTACTTCTTCCTCGCGAAGGGCTGCAGATAATGCCCGTAGGGAAGGAATCGCGGGCGTTTGTCGGCCGACTTGTCGATTCGATACATGAGATACGAATTCGGCCCCCACTTGCCTTGCTGGTGCAGCCAGACCAAATCGTCCGCCGTCATGTATTTCTTGAGGCCATCGGGATTCCCGACGGCGAAGAACCACATCTTTGGATCGGAGACCGCGGCATACCGTCTCGTCAGCTCCTCGTCCAGGGGCTGCCCGTCGCTGCGGTGCAGCCAGGAGTTCCAGTAATAGAGCGGCCATTTGTGTTTGTTGGCCTCCGGCGTGCCGTCGGAGACGCGGATTATGTAAGCCGTGAGGGTGCGTTCCTTGTCGATCTCGGGACGATCTTTCAAAGCCCCCTCGCGATGGCGGGCGTAATGATCCATGCCGAGGTGAGCAATGACGTAAACAGTCTGCCCGGCTTCCCAGTTGATGTTGCCGCCGTAGCGGGGGTCGCGATCTGGTTTCTCTTTCCGGGCAGCCAGGCAACGCTCCATCTCGGCTTTCTGGTTGCCTGTGGATTCGTCCATGGCCACCATGGGGAACATCGGACTGATCTGATTGCCGCCGTGCACGGTGGTGCCGCGTGTGACGATCCAGAATTCCTTGCCATCGAACAGGCGCGGCCCCGCGAATTGACACTTCATCGTCACGATCGGCCTGGTCAGAGCTGCGCGATTCGAGATCGGCTCGACGTAGCCCCAGGTCTTGACAGCACGCACCTTGGCCGTGAAATCGACGAAGACCGAGCGCGTGCCTCCTTCGGCCTGGCCCTTGCTGAATCCCTTGCCAAACTCGCAACCCGTCGCCGCCTCGATGCGAACCCAGGCGTCGCTGTTCTCAAGTTTTTGCCAGGTGTAATGATCGTAATGACTCACCAATTTCGTGTAGAGATGCTGGCCCCGGACCACGATGCTCTCCTGGGCGATGATCGCCCGCAACCGCTCCTTCTCTGCAGGTTTGACGAAGTAGACCTCGAGTATATCCGCCCGTCCCTCACCTTGCGCTGCGTAATCGATGGTGAGCTTATCGCCCGGCGCGAACGGGTAGGGCTCGGGCGAGAACCAGACCCAAAAACGGCTGCCGTCAATCAGGTCGTCGCCTGTCAGGTTCGCCGTGAACGAACCAAGACTTTTGGCACGCACCGACAGTTGGTACGTCTCCGGGACCCCGTGGGTGTCCCGAAAGACAACTGCAACATGATGCGACCCGGCGCGTGGGGCGGCACAGAGCAGCGTTCCCTTTCCCTTCGCATGGGCAACGTCCAGTTGATATGGCTTGGCCGCCCGAGCTGGCCCGATTTGCGTTAGAACAACGGCGCTAACCAGAAGGTTCGCCATCAGGAGACGTTGAAGCTTCACTATTCACCTCTCTCTCGCTACGGACGACCTTCCGCTTCCTTGACCACGATGCGCTGTCCGGGCTTGATGTTGTCTCTGGTTACCCGCGTTCTCGTCGCTGGAAAGAACACCTCGACCCGGTATTCGGCGGCCGGCGTCTTTCCCAGACCGAAATGAGCCTCCAGCGGTGAACAGCGACAGTAACCCGAACCAGACTGAATCTGTCGGAACCCAGCCAGCGTTTTCTTGTCGCCCTGAGATGCAAAAACGGCAACCTGCGCGCCGATGCCATCCAGATTGCTCTTCGATCCGACGGCCTTGACCCGGAGCCAGTTCTTGTCGTTGGTGTTGTTGCGATAAAGCACGGCATTCGTGTAGAAATTGACGAGGAGCAAGTCCAGATCGCCGTCGTTGTCGAAGTCGGCGGCGGCCACGCACACGCAATTGGCTTCGTGATTGACGCCCCAGGCTTTGCCGACTTCCTGCCAGTTGCTGCCGTCAGGACGGGTCCAGAGAGGATTGCCTCCCTTGTGGGTGGCGAACTTGTTGCCGGTGGGGATGGCATCCACGCCGACGTAGATGTCCACCAGTCCGTCATGGTCGAAATCTTCCAGGACAGCATCGTGCGAGAGGGCTTTGTGCTTCAGGTTTTCGGCCGACACGGGCGGGAACTTGCCGTTTCCTTCGTTCCGGTAGAGGAGGTTCGGTTCAACGGTGCTCCCTTTCTTGCGAAGTTGTTCCTCGGTAGCATTGACGCCGCCGAGCCAGGAATCCGTGGTCACGAAGAGGTCAAGCCGGCCTCGATTGAAAACATCGGCGAACACGCAACCGACGGCGGAGGCCTTGCGATCCAGCCCCGCTGCCGTGGTGATGTCCCGAAACTTTCCGCCCCCCAGGTTCTTGAAAAGCGCGCTCGACTGGGAGTACAGGCTGGTGACAAACAGGTCGTCCAGTCCGTCCCCGTCGATGTCGCCAAAGGTGCAGCCGAGATTGGCCCGGTCCGGCAAGGCGACGCCGGCGGCCTCGGCAATATCGGTGAACGTGCCATCGCGGTTGTTGCGGTAAAGCACATTCGCGCCATACGGACAGGCGATGAACAGGTCCAGCCAGCCGTCGCCGTCGATATCGGACCAGGCGCAGCAGCGCGCTGGCCGGTTCAGCAGCACACCCGCTTCCTTGCTGACGTCCTTGAATTTGCCCTTCCCCAGGCCTTTGTACAGGCGACTCTCCTTACCCATCGGAGTCGCCTTGCGGTTGCCTTTCTCGAATTCAACCGAGGTAATGTAGATGTCCAGGATCCCATCCCGATCGAAGTCGCCCACCGCCACGCCCGTACCCCAGCCCTGAAAAGACTCCAGTCCCGAGTCTTTCGTGACGTCAGCAAAGCGAAGGTTGCCCAGGTTGCGATACAACTTCACATGAGGCGGGCCGAAACACACGAAGAGGATGTCGGGCAACCCGTCGCCGTCGAAGTCCTCGATGGCCACGCCGTGCGGCATCTGCGTGCCGTATTCAGGCCGGCCTGGTCGATGTTCGACATTGAGTTTCAGACCGGATGCCGAGGTCACATCGGTGAACCGCGGAGGCGGTTGCTGAGCCACGGCAAAAGAAAGGGCGACCATCAGCGCGGATCCGCTTGCTATCCATCTCATTGGTTCGCTCCTCAAGACTTCGCCTTGTCCACGGTGATCTTCAGCGGATTACGGAGAATGCGGTCAAAGCGATTCAGCGTTTCCGGTTCGCCTTTGCCGTTGTAGTTGTGGAACAGGATGACCGATTGCGTGCGCCACTCGCAGCCCTTGGGCAATTGCGCCTGCGGCAGCCGGTGCAGTTTGCCCGCCAGCACTCGGCCCCAGTAGTTGTGCGCCGCCCCGTTGACGTGGATGAACGACATGGGCGGGTCCATCTTCACCTTGCCGACTGCCGTATTGTGATACTGGGTATGAATCGTGGTCACGGCCTCGGCGGTCTCGTCATGGTAAAAGGTGATCCAGGGACAATCGGGCTCCAGCTCGATGATGCCGTTCGCCTCGACCTTGGTTCCATGCACGACGCCGCCGATGGGGATCAGCTTGCGAAGGTCCCAGCCCTTGACTTTGCCGCTTTTTTCTTTCCACAAGGCCTGATTGAAGCCGAACTTGAACCCGAATTCGGTAACTTCTCAATAACCCTGGAAAGTGGCGCAGCTGTTCGGGGGGTCTGTTCCTATGCTATGGGGCATGGCGAACGGACTCCCGCTACTTCCGGAAATTCCGCTAGAGCAACGCACCCCCTTGGTCGAAGCGTTGCTCGCGATCGT
>CAMAUE010000035.1 GCA_945861245.1 Singulisphaera sp. GP187 | reverse complement strand
CGGCGTTCGCTTGCAGTTGCTTCTCGAGCACCTTGTTATGCTGAGCGAGGAAATCCGCCGATTTCTGGATATTCGTAATGTCCTTCGGCGTGCTCGTGTCGCTGAATGGACTTCGCGCCACATCGGTGGATGCCGGTTTCGGCGTCGTTGCTGCGGGTGTATTCGGTTTGAACAGCGAAACGATGCGATCACCGGGGCGCCAGGGCTTGGCCGGGTCAGCTACATTGCGCTGTTTCATGGCGTTGGCGGTAATTTGCGGAACCGTCGGCGCCGCCGGATCGACAGCGCTCGGAATTCCATTCGTCCCGTTCGGCGATTTCCACAACCCACCGAGGATTGGGCGCGAGGTGTTCGGTGCGGCATTGGCGACGGCAGGGGCACCAACAACTGGCGATTTCTGAGCGACGCCGATGTTGTTCGGTAGCGTAATAGGGGTCGGGGCCGTTGCGTTGATGCTCGGCGATTTCTGAGCGACGCCGATGTTGTTCGGTAGCGTAATAGAGGTCGAGGCTGTTGCGTCGATGCTCGGCGATTTCTGAGCGACGCTGATGTTGTTCGGCAGCGTAATAGGGGTCGGGGCCGGTCGCACAGGCAGGTCGCCCGTGTTTGATGCCGTGGCCGTCGGCGCTTTGAACAACCCGCCGAAGAGAGGGCGTTTCGTTGGCGCCGGTGTACCGTTCGGCAATTTCGTTGGAGCGGTGTTGGCCGCTGTCGTGTTCGGCGACTTGAACATGCCGCCAAATATCGGCCGCGAGGTTGGCGCCGTGGAACCGGCCACCACGGGCTTGGCGGGGACGCTCGGTTCCCCGTTGACGATTTGCAACCGCTGGGCATCAGGTAGTCGGTCTGGCGTGCGTGTAATTGGCATCGGCGTGTTCGTTGCGATTGGCGATCCAACCGTGGCTGGAATGTTCGGCGCTGTTGCATTCGGCGTCTTCCACAATCCACCGAGGCGCGGCTGAGCGGGCGGGACAGGTTGCACGCCCGGCGTCGTCGGCAGCGTCGGTAGTTCGTTGCCGTTGATAACTAACGGGCGGGATGAGTTGGCCATGCCAGGCGGCGTCTGCGTGGGTTGGCCGTTGACCGTCGGCGAGCCGAGGCTTGGCGTCGTCGGCAGCATCGGTTGACCGTCGGCCACCAGGGGTGACGTCGTGGCGTTCGGCGTCTTCCACAGGCCTCCCAAAAACGGGTGTGGTTGCGGCGGCTTGTTCTCCATGCCCTGAACGATCATCGGACCGAACGCGTTCGCCGCGGTGACTTGCGGGACAACTTCGATCACTCGCTTCGGGGCGAACGGGTTGATACGCGTCAGGAACGGCTGCTTCTTGGCGGGTTCCGGCTTCATGCCGCCGTTGACACATTCCGTTTGAT
Source organism: Singulisphaera sp. GP187 (assembly GCA_945861245.1). Classification (GTDB taxonomy): domain Bacteria; phylum Planctomycetota; class Planctomycetia; order Gemmatales; family Gemmataceae; genus SIAQ01. The sequence continues at coordinate 38,471 of CAMAUE010000035.1, read as the reverse complement.
TGTTTGCAATTTTCGGAAACGACGGAATCGTCGCATTCGAGCCGTCCGGCAGCGTGGTCGGCGCGGCGTTCGGTTTATTGTTAGCCGGAAATTCGATGGATTGGCCCATCGCAGGCGTCTTGCCGGAGACCAGGGGTTGGCCCGATAGGCCGGATTTTGCAGACTGTGAACCGGAATTGAAATCGATCAATTGCGATTTGTTCGCCGGGTTATCTCGGTTCGGAAACAGTCCGCCGGTGCTTTTCGCTGAGGTATCTGGACGTGGCAACGCGGGGGCGCCTTCGTGACGTTCGCCATTCTTTTCACCCGGAGTTTCATTATAGACCACTTGATTGATGATCGAGACGCCGGGGTTTGGCAGAACGATGCCGTCGGCGGGCGGTGGCACGTTGTTCTTCACCACAACGCCCGAATCCAGGCGCAGTTGTGGCGGCACGGGCGAGCCGTCCGGGGGCGTCTTTTTTCCCTGCCCCCAGCCAAAGATACGCTTCGGCATCTGGAGCGGCTTATTGAGATTTCCCTCGTGGGTGTGAGAGCCGGCGGTCTCGTCCACGATCGTAATCAATTCCCCGGACTCCAACGCCTGAAGCAGATTGGCCAGTCTGCCATCGGGAAGCTTCCACGCTTCCACGACTCGGCACCGGGTCGTGATGCCGTTTTCGTGTATGACCATGATGCGGTTTGCGCCGCCAGGCGAGGAATGTTTGGTCGGCGATTGTGTCCACGCCAACCCAGCCCAAAACAAAAACGCCAGTACGGCACCGCGCCACATCGCTCCCTGCCAGTTCGACCATAGCATGGATCGAATCTCCTTCAACGGGTCACGCGCAACCGTCGTCAAGCCGCAACTTCGGACTTTCGACGACAGCGGCGCAATTCGCTGCATTACCACAGACTGGGAAGTTTCTTCCCTCTTTATCGGCGATTCCGACTCTTCGCATCAGCGAGACTTTGACGATTTTGCGGCCATTAGGCCCCATTTTTGGCAAAAACCTGGTGCCCGTTCCTCCTGAATTGCCGATCTTCTCGCCAGGTTGCTCTTTTCTCGCGGACCGATTTTGAGTTCAATAGAGTCCGTGGTCCGTCGTCCGTCGTGCGTCGTGAAAAACAAAATGCCGATGGCGCAACTGGATCATTGTCTTGACCACGAACACGGACCACGGACGAAGTACCATGCGTGTCCTCCTCAGTGAGCAACAGATCCAGAATCGCATCGCCGAATTGGCGGACGCGATCGAGCCAGGTTACCGCGATCTGCCGTTCACGATTGTCGGTGTTCTCACCGGTAGCCTGATCTTCGTCGCCGATCTCGTACGCCGTCTCGAAGTGCCGTTACGCATCGCCTTGATCCAGGCGTCGAGCTATCGTGGGAAAGCCACCAGTGCGGGCGAGTTACATATCGCCAGCGAGATCCTTGCGGACGTGCGAGGCCGACATGTGTTATTGCTGGACGATATCCTCGATACCGGACAAACGCTGAAGCATTTAGTTCAACACTTGATAGGTCAGGGTGCATTGTCCGTGAAAATTTGCGTGCTGTTGCGAAAGCAGGGTAAGCAGGTTCATGCCGTCGATGTCGATTTCGTCGGCTTTGAAATTCCCGATGAGTTCGTGGTCGGCTACGGCCTGGATTTCAACGACGAATACCGCAACCTGCCATACATCGGCGTCCTGCCGAAGGAGATATATGAGTAGGAACTGGTAAACAATTGTTTTTCGTTTTTGCATTCCACTTGAGGATCAACACTCGCCGTATCCCGCGCGAGCGGTTGGCCGCAAGCGGAATGCCACGCCTGTAACGCTAAGGAAAGCCAAATATGCGAATTCTGCATCTGCTCGAAACACTCGCGCCCAGCGAAAGCACCTGGCACATTTTCGCGAATGCCGCTGAGGTCGCCCAGGCTGGCGACGTATGCAATGTCTGCTGTCTCGGTCGAGAGACCGATAGCGCTGCGATTCTCCGCGAAGCCGGCGTCGACGTTCATACGCTCGGTTGGTCGCGCTGGTTCGACCCGCGGGTTTTCTGGAAACTACGCCGCCATCTCGACGAAACGAAGCCCGACGTGATCCACGTCTGGAGCGTGTCGGTATTGCGAATGCTTGCCATTGTAAACTGGCAACGCCTCACGCAGGTAGTATTTAGCAGCGCTGGTGAGGAACAAAAAACGCTGCCGTGGCTCGATCAACGCTTGACGGACGCGGTGGGCCAATCGTCGCCGACGTATGAAACGGTTGCTGACGATGCTCCCGCCGCTGTACGTTTGGCGATCACTGAGCGAGGCGATGCTACCGCTGCCGCCGAGGTCATGCGGTCGCATCGCATCGTCTGCGCCGGCTGGAATGATCGTCACGCCGGTTACCGCTATGCCCTCTGGGCGTTCGATTTCTTGCGGTATCACTATCCGAACCTTCAACTCGAACTCGTTGGTGTTGAAGACAAATCGGGCGTTCTTCAGCGTCTCGCAGTCGGACTGGAGTTGACGAAGCGTGTCACATTCCGTCCGCCGACCTTGCAGATGAGCGAAGCGCTGTCCGCAGCGGATGTCGTTTGGCTGCCGAGCGTCGCCGACTGCGGCTCCGAAATCGCGAGGGAAGCGCTTCGCCTGGGCAAACCGATTGTCGCATCCGACGTGCCAAGCCTGCGGCAAACGCTGCGCGGCGGATCTCTCGGAGGGTTGATTTCCGTTGGCGATGTGACGGCGCTGACACGGGCCACTCATCACCTGCTTCGCGATCCTGAACTTCGCGCCCATTTCGCCAAAGCCGGACAGCAACACATCAACCCAATCTGCTCAAACTGGAAGTTCGCCTATCAGCGAATCGCCGGCACATTTTCGTGCCCACCCCTCGCGGCTTAGAGCGGTTCTTAGTCGTGTTGCAGATCGGTTGCATACATCGGTAGGACGGCTTTCCAGAGCCATCCTACCGATGTATGCAATTGATCTGTAGTCTCTTCTTGACTTTGAAATGCGGGCTTTAGCACGTATTGCCGCACGTCGGTCAATGGCATGCACTACGACTGTATGCATAATCGTTGCCATCAGACAAGTCAAAAGTAGGAGCCATGCAATCCCGCCCCTTTTTCTGCCCGGCAGTCATAGACTCATTTGTCGCCGCTGGTGACTCGGACCCGTAATATTACCCCCATGCTCGCCAAGCTCACCTCCTATGCTCTGGTCGGGATCGACGCCCTCCCCGTTGAGGTCGAGGTCGATACCGCGCATGGCCTACCCAAAACCGTCTTAGTCGGCTTGCCCGAGATGGCGGTCCGCGAGAGCATCCATCGCATCGAACGGGCGCTCGCCAACCTTGGCTACCAACGGCCATCGGGTCGCACGATTATCAACCTCGCGCCCGCGGACCTGCGCAAGGACGCCGGCGGGTTCGATTTGCCGATTGCGCTGGGCATGCTCGTCGCCACCGGGCAGGTGCTGCCGGAACACGTCGTGGGTTGGGCGATGGCGGGCGAACTCGCGCTCGATGGTAGCGTTCGCAGCATCAAAGGGGCGTTGTCCGTCGCCATGGCCGCCAGGGCCGCCGGTATTGTGCAACTGATCGTCCCCGCCGCCAATGGGCGTGAGGCCGCCGTCGTCGAAGGCGTTCGCGTCTATGGCGTGGCGACGTTGAGCGAAGCCGTCGGCCTACTCACGGGCCAAATTACGCTGACGCCAATCAAAGCCGAGATCGAAGCTCTCTTCAAAACCCTCAACACCTACGAAGTCGATTTCGCCGACGTGCGGGGCCAAGAGTATGCCAAGCGTGCCCTGATCGTCGCTGCCAGTGGCGCGCATAATGTACTTATGATCGGCACACCGGGTTCGGGCAAGACGATGCTCACCCGGCGAATCCCGACTATCCTGCCGCCGCTCACGCCGAGCGAAAGTCTCGAGACGACGCGCATCTACAGCGCCATGGGCCGACTCGCGCCCGGCGAAGCGCTGCTCGCCACCCGCCCGTTTCGCTCGCCGCATCACACCATCAGCGATGCCGGCATGGTCGGCGGTGGCACGATTCCGACGCCCGGCGAAATCAGCCTTGCTCATAACGGCGTGCTCTTCCTCGACGAGCTGCCTGAGTTCAATCGCCGTAGCCTCGAGGTGCTGCGCCAGCCGTTGGAAGAAGGCAAAGTGACGATCTCGCGGGCACTCAACTCGTCAACGTTTCCCGCTCACTTCGTGCTCGTCGCCGCCATGAACCCCTGCCCGTGCGGCTACATGGGCGATCCGAAGCATACGTGCAAATGCTCGCCGATGCAGATCGAACGTTACATGGGCCGAATAAGCGGGCCGTTGTTGGATCGCATCGATTTGCACATCGAAGTACCCGCAGTCCCGTATTCCGAGTTGGCGGCGAAACAAGACGGCACGTCGAGCGCGTCGATGCGCAGCTTCGTCCAGCAAGCCCGCGACGTGCAAATGCGTCGGCTCGGCGGCGAAGGCCAGCGTCTCAACAGTCGGCTCAACAGCAAACAACTCCGCAAGTACTGCGCCCTCGACAATGAATGCCAAGCCCTGATGCAAACCGCGATGGAGACGCTCGGCCTATCCGCCAGAGCCCACGACCGCATCCTGCGCGTTTCGCGCACCATCGCCGACCTTGAAAACGCCTCCGACATCAAACACCCGCACCTGAGCGAAGCGATCGGCTATCGGAGCCTGGATCGAAAGCTGTGGGCGCGATGAGCAACCCCCGCCCCTCACGAGCGCAGCGATAAGTGGGGTACAGGCCAAGGAGTTGGCCATCGACCGAGAGCCAACCGAAATCGCACTTTGCGACCTTTAGTTGTTACCCTGATTTACGAGTTAGTGCCCATTGTTGCCAAATGGCCCTTCAGCCTTTGCCAAAAAACCAATCCGCACCAGCACATCTGCATACTGCTCCCACGTAAGGCCGTCGACGGTCGCGCTTGGTTGGCCGGTGACGCCGTCGACGAGCGGGCCCGCAGCGACCATGCGTTCGAGAATAGCGCGTTCACGATCCGGGTCGAACAATTCCCCAGCAAGCGAAACGCGGCGGAGATGGGCGACGCCGGCGGCGAGAGCGTAGCCGCCCCAGTTGCTGACGCCGGTGACGATGAGATGATCGGTTGCGGTGCGACAGGCGATGGCGTCGCCGTTGGCGATGTTGCGAGCGATGATCTCTGGCGCGATCTTGCCCATGCCGATCTCATTGCCGCCATCGCCGATGCCGATCGTGACAATCCCGCCCGGCTTGAAGATGCGCTGCGCCGGGCTCATGCGGTCCGTAATGTCGCGGCCACGCATTGTCAGACATCGGCCATCGTGGTTTGGGCCGACGCGCTCGATGGCGATCCGATGCGTGAGCGACATCTCGCCTAGAACATGGTTCGCGTAATCCGCATCGCTCATCGTCGCGGCGTCGGTGAACGTCGGTAGCGTGACGATTGGCACGCGGTCGCGCAGGCCGCACTCTGCCAAGCCGGTTTCGAAAGCACGCACGCAGAATGCATCGGTCGCCAGCACGACCGGAATGCCGAGCGGCACCAATGCCCGCGCGAGAAACAACGCGCCGAGCGGGCCATCCGTTTCACCAGCGGGCGGCGTCGCGGTCGGGATGAAAAATCCGGTAACGATGCAGAGCGCTGGCTTTGGGTGAAGCGCGATCGTTTCGCAGGCGTATTGGAAATCATCGGGATAGGCATTGACGAGATTCGCGACGGGGTCGGCACGCAGGCCACGCTTGCCGATGTCGTTCTGGATCGTGTCGCGGATCGATTGCAGAATCGGATCGTTCATCGCTGGGCCTCGTTCATGAGCGGCGCGAAACGCACATGCCAATCGTGGGGCAGGCACGCCGTGAGCGTGATCGGCTCGTAGCGGATCGGATGCAGGAACGTCAATGCGCGAGCGTGCAGCGCGATGCCCCGGCCAAAAGTACGGACAGAACCGTAGCGCGAATCGCCGTAAATGGGATGGCCGTGATGGGCGAGTTGTACACGGAGTTGATGTGTGCGACCGGTTTGCGGTCGGATTTCGACCCACGAGACGGCGCCGTCAATAGCCTTGCGTTGATAATGCAGCAGGGCTTGCTTGGCGCCGTCGGCATGCGGTTCGAGCACATCGACGCGGTGCGTTTCTTGATTCTTCCGCAGCCAATGTTCAAGCGAACCGGCGTCCTTGGCAAGTGTACCTTCAACGACGGCCCAGTAGATTTTGTCGATCGTGCCTTCGCGAAACTGTTCGCTGAGCCGGGCCGCCGACTTGCTGGTTCGTGCGAACAGCATGACGCCGGAGACCGGCTTGTCGAGTCGATGGACGATACCGAGGAAGACATTGCCGGCTTTGCGATATTTGTCTTTGAGGTACTCTTTGACCTGGCGATCGAGCGTTTGTTCTTCGCCCTGAAAATGCGCGCAGGCGATGCCACACGGCTTGGCGATGGCCAGGCAATGATTGTCTTCAAACAGGATGTCGAGAGGTTCGAGTTTCATAGGATCGAAGATGTAGGATGTAACAACGGATAACACGGATAAATGCAAGAATGATGTCTACGTATAGATTATTTTACTTCACCACATGTATTGAATTTATCCGTGTTCATCGGTGTTATCCGTGGTTGAATCGTTTTTCGATTGAATGACGCAAGCGGAATTCATGTAGGCGATTCGTATCGCACTTTATGCCAGGAGCGTTCGGCTTGGCCGGTGATCCACACCCAGAAGGCGATCCAGGCGTCGGCGTTGAGCACGAGAAACCATGCGCCTGCAGATAGCACCCGCGAACGCTTTTCAATGGCGGGGGTCATGCCAAGCGCTCCCAGCGCGTAGCCGACGCATTGTACCCCAAGACAGATGGTTAGCAAATCTCCGTTCAGAAAAATGTTGGATACCAGCGCGCCGAGCAGCGCCCATGGTACGGCCAGGCGGCACAATTTGTGCGATAGCCATTGCCACCAGACCGGATTGCGGATCGGCACAAACGCGGCGAAGGGCAGCTGGGTTAGCAGTTAAAAGTTGCCGGCAAGCGTGCGCACTTTGCGGCGAAAGTCGTCGCGCGGATCGTCCGGCAAGCGATCGTAGGCGAGCACGCGATCATCATGCACAACACGATAGCCTTTGAGGGCGACGTGCATCAGCCAATAGACGTCGTCGAGCAGCGTGCCAGGCGGAATCGGCGTAAACAGGCTGCGCCGGCCTGCGCTGATCGCGCCGACCTGGGAACCAAGCCGGCTTTCGCGCTTGCGCATCCATTTCTCGAAACGCCAATAAACCCCGACGCCGGCAAGCACACCGGGCGCAGACTCCAACACGAGATCGCCCGATGCTGCCCCGACTTCCGGGTCGGCAAAGTTCTCGTGCAGCCGAGCGAGTGCGTCGTCGGCCCAGCGTTGCCTGGCATCCGCAAAGACTAGGACATCGCCCGTTGCGATGGCGGCCCCGACGGGTGAGTGCGGCGGCTTTGCCTTGTTTGCTCGCCTGAGCAATCACGCGAACACCTTGGCTGGCAAACGATTCCGCGACGGCGACTGACCCGTCCGTTGAGCCATCCGAGATTAGGATGATCTCGCCCGAAACACCAGCATTGCGTATTTGCGACAATAGTTCCGTCAATCGCCGGGCGAGGTCCGCTTCCTCGTTATGCACCGAGAGCAGAAAGCTGACGGAACTCGACGTTCGCCCGATTTGCCGATCGCGCCCAAGGGCTACGCTCAAGAATCCGAGAAGTATCGGATAGAGAAAATACGTATACACCGTCAGCGCGACGCAGAACCAAAAACAATAAGCCACGACATCCATGGTGCAATTGTATGGTCGAATCGGCATCAGCGGGCATCGCGATGAAAGTCTGCTGGCTACGTTGCCGTAATTCCCAAATTCCTGTTTGAGAACTCACGATCTTGAAACTCCATTTCGCGGCGGCTGAAATCGTATCAATTCCGGAGACGAAACAGAGGTTCCTGAATGGACATTCCCGAACAGGAGTTTGGGAACGAGGAAAATAGGAGCGATCCTTTGGCGTCTTCGCGCCTTTGCGCGAACCTCAACTCATCCCGTGTGGCCGGTCATAATTGTCAACACCCGTTCTCGATGCTATGTTGGAATGCTCGATAATGTGCTGGGCTGCTTGCTTTGTCGTAATAATCGACGAGTTGACGAAACGTGCAATCGCTATTAGCAAAATTCCAACGATCTTACGCTATTCGATCACCACGGTATCGAGGCGTACGCGCTGGGCATAGAGCAAATTCGCTTGCGTTCTCTGCATCAACTGTCGCGATTCTTCGGCCAAAGGCAGATCGGAATCGTTCACAGGAACTTTACGGCTCCGCTGCTGAATCCGTATCTGTTGGGGGCTGACGGCATTGCGTCCGTTGGTCAAACACTTTTACACCGATCACAATTCGCGCGAAGGTCCAATCGTGCGTGCGCCCGGTTGGAAGGCGGGGCTGATTCACGGGTCAAGGTCGTCGGAAAATTGACGCGCCAGACAAAAATCAAATTTCGGTCCGAGGCTGAAGCGTAGGCGAGGCATTCAGGCAGCCTCGCTTACGCTTCAGCCTCGGAGATTCAGTTTTGTCGGCGGCGTGAAAATTGAAGTGATCGGCGGGGCGGCAATTATTGTGATCCCACAACACGCGAAAAACTGATACTCTTCAATAAGGCCGCACATCGTTGGCCGGTCTGTGCACACCGTTATGAGGGGTTGCTGAATGCGTCCCAAAGTTGCTTTTTTTCTTGTACTGATTGCGCTCACAACGAGCAGCCTACCGACTCTCTACGCACAAGGCATCCTGCCGGCGGCTTTGACAAAACCCGTGCCGGAAACACTCAAGGACTTGCAGGACATCGAAGCGCACGTGCAGAAGCTCGTCGCTCGGGTTCTGCCCGCGACGGTCTGCCTGCGCCTCGGCGGAGCACAGGGCAGCGGCGTGATCGTTGATCGCGATGGCACCATCCTCACCGCCGGCCACGTCACCATGGACGCCGACCGCGACGTCTCAATCATCTTGCATGACAACTCACGGCTCAAAGGCCGCACGCTCGGCATCAACAACGGCATCGATAGCGGCATGGTCAAGATCACCGAGAAGGGCGACTTCGCATTTGCGCCGGTCGCCAAATCGATCGAGCTGAAGAAAGGCCAATGGTGCCTCGCGCTCGGTCATCCCGGCGGTTTGAAGCCTGGTCGCCCGCCCGTCGTTCGGGTTGGACGCATCCAGTCGATCACCGAGAGCACGATCGTCACCGATTGCGCACTCGTCGGCGGCGACTCCGGCGGGCCTCTCTTCGATATGCACGGGCGCGTCATCGGCATCCATAGCCGAATCGGCGGCAAAGTCAGCTCGAACGTACACGTCCCCATCGGCACCTACAACGACACCTGGCCTCGCCTGGCTCGTGGCGAAGTCTGGGGCAGTCCGTTTACGTTTCTCGACATCTTCAAGCCAGCCGAGCCGTACCTCGGCGCGCGTGCCATCGGCGAGAAGAACCGCCTGAAAATCGAATCGGTCACGCCTGGTTCGCCTGCGGATCTCGCCGGGCTGCGTGCGAACGACATCATCCTCAAGCTCGGCACCTCGACACCAGCGAACTCCGAGGAACTTGGCGCTTTCCTGAAATCGCAGCGGCCAGGCAATACCATCGCCATCCACCTCCAGCGTGGTAATCAGACACTGCAAATTAACGTGGTGCTAGGTCAGCGGCAGAAGTAGGGAGTGCATTTGGAGCGCGTCGGATAATGAAACCTGATTGACCAAATAACCTGAGATAGAATAATAACAAAAAGTTCGCGGATTCCGCTACAATTACCTACACGTGCTCCCATTCGCGGGCTTCGTTCGCAATCAAACTATCCGTTATCGGCACGAGCAATTGCTTGGCGGAAAGTTATCGGCTCATAGCTAATTATGGGATTCCCGGGAGGTTGACCATGCGTTCGTCACCGTTTTTCGCGGGAAGTGTAATGGCGATCTGCGTGCTCGCCGCATCGGGGCAAACGCCTGTATCCAAGCTGCCATATCAACTTGACTTCGATCGCATCAAAGACGTTTTGCAGTCCGACCGCTCGCCCGACGGCAAGGACGGCATCTACATCAAAGTCCGGTTCGGCATCACTCTCGACGGCAACAAGGTCGAGAACCTAAGCGACGACTACAAGATCGTCATCGAAGAGGACGGCCATCGCATCAAGGTATTCGACGTCCCAAGGCCGGTAGCCTCGGAAGATTTGACGGTAATGCTCGCGCTCGACACGTCGGGCAGTATGAAAGAACATGGCCGAATGGAACAGGCCCGCGTCGCCGCCGGCGTGTTTCTGCGCAAGCTGCCGCGCGGCGCTGACTGCGGCTTGATCCTGTTCGACCATGAGGTTCGCGATTCACTCATCCCGATCTATGACCGCACGCCATTACTGACAAAAATCCAATCGGTCCAACCGCGCGGCGGAACCGCCTACCTCGACGCCGCCTCCGTGGGCATCAAGATGCTGCAGAGCGCCCAGCGTGGCCGCGAGCGGGCGCTGGTGATCGTTACCGATGGCATCGACCTCAATAGCAAAAAACTGATCGAGCAGATCATCCAGGAAGCGACCCAGGAGCGCGTGCGAGTTTACACGATCGGTATCGGCGAACCCGGCAAACTCGATCAGGTAAACACCGTGCTGGCACTCGATCACAGCGGCAGCATGAAGCCGCCCGCCGACGATCAGGATACAATCTCCAAGATCGAAGCCCTGCACCTCGCCGGCGAGCGGTTCGTTGATTCGATGTCGAGTGTTGGCCGCGCGAGCATCCTTCCGTTCAGCACCTACGTCGGTACCCCCGAACCATTCCTGGATAAGTCGCGTGGCTTGGAGATCAAGGCGAACATCAAGGCGCTCAGGCCCGTCGGCGAGACCGCGCTGCTTGATGCGACCTACGACGCCGTCTGTTTGCTCGACGCCGACGGCGCCAAGGGCAAACGCGCGGTCATCGCGATGACCGACGGCAAGGACAACTCCAGCCGACGCGGGGTCGAAGAGGTCATCGCCCGCGCCAAGGAAGCGAGAATCCAGGTGCACATGCTCGGTTTCGGCCAACCGATCGATCTCGACGACCGCACCATGAAAATGATGGCCGAGCAAACCGGCGGCAAGTTTTACCACGCCAAGAACAAAGCCTCGCTTATCGAAATATTCGAGAACCTCTCGATCCAACTGCATGACGACGGCATCGACGAAATCGCCCTCAAACGCATCGCGAGCGAGACCGGCGGCAAGTATTATCCCGCCAAGAACGTCAAAGACCTGCAACTGATCTTCGAGCAGGTCACGCAAAACATTCAACGCGAATCGCACGAGATCGTTTTCGCCAGCCTCAGCCAGCGTGCCGATGGCAAACAGCGCAACGTCACGCTAAAGCTGATTCGCGTCGGCGCAGGCGGGACCGAAAACGTCGTCGAGGAACTCACCGGCAGCTATCTGCGGCGAGGCCTGGTCGTCGCTGAGATGAGCCATATCGTTTACGTGATTTTGCTGGTATTGCTCGGCGGCCTGATCGCGCTGCCGACTCTGCTGCGAAAATCGGGCGTATGATTCTCGTTCAGCCGTGACGCGCAGCGGAGCGAGATCTTTGCGCCTCGCGGCCAAACGGAGTATGTCACTTCACCGGCAACTCGTAGGTGATCGCACCGAGCAGAGAGCCTTTGTTTCTTTCTCAACGAAATCCCGCCACCGAATTCGCTATCATGTCCGCATGGTCCGCCCCTTCAATCTTGGGAATCGACACCATGCGATGCATCCTTCTCTCCTTGATTGCGCTCCTTGCCATCACGCTGCACGCACAGGCGGGCGACAAACGCAAGCCGAATATCATCTACATCTTGGCCGACGATCTTGGCTATGCCGAACTGGGCAGCTATGGGCAGGACAAGATTCGCACGCCGCGGTTGGATATGATGGCCAAGCAGGGGCTGCGGTTTACGCAGCATTATTCGGGCAACGCCGTCTGCGCGCCGTCGCGCTGCGTGCTGATGACCGGCCTGCACTCCGGCCATGCCCAGGTTCGCAACAACAGCGAGACGAAGCCCGACGGCCAGCTGCCGATCGTTGCCAACACGCTCACCATCGCACGCATCTTGCAGCAGCTTGGCTACGCCACGGGCATGATCGGCAAGTGGGGTCTGGGCATGCATGATTCGACAGGCGATCCGCAAAAGCAAGGGTTCGGCCACTTCTTCGGCTACTACTGCCAGCGCCATGCTCACAACCACTGCCCCAAATTTCTCTGGCGCAACGCCCAACAGGTGCCGCTCGAAGGCAACCCCGGCGGGGCCAAGGGCAAGACGCATTCGCACGATCTCTTTGAGAAAGAATCGCTCGAATTCATACGCAAAAACAAGGATAAGAGTTTTTTCTTATATTTGCCGTTCACGATTCCGCACGTGGCGTTACAATCGAACGACGAATCGCTGAAGGAGTACCAGGGGAAATTTGAAGAGACGCCGTACCTTGGCAAGAAAGGCTATCAGCCGCACCCGACGCCGCGCGCCGCTTATGCCGCCATGATTACGCAGATGGATCGCACCTTTGGCCGGATTATCGATCTGCTTCAGCAGCTGGGATTGGACGACGACACGATCATCATCTTTTCGAGTGATAACGGGCCAACGCACGATGGCGTGGGCGGATCGGACTCGGTGTTCTTCCGGTCGGCGGGGCGACTTCGCGGCTTCAAAGGCAGCCTATTCGAGGGCGGCGTCCGCGTGCCGATGATCGTCCGTTGGCCGGGCGAGTCGGCACCGGGACGGACCACCGAACACATCAGTGGCTTCCAGGACGTGCTGCCGACGCTCTGCGATATCGCCGGCGCGAAGACGCCCAACGGTCTCGATGGGATTAGTATGTTGCCGACGATTCTTGGCAAAGGCGCGCAAAAGGAGCACGACTTTCTTTACTGGGAGTTTCCCGGCTATGGCGGTCAGCAAGCGGTGCGCATGGGCGATTGGAAAGCGCTCAGACAAAATATGCACAAGGGCAACCTGACGTTGCAGCTTTACAATCTCGCCAAGGATATCGGCGAGACGACCGATGTCGCCGCGGCAAACCCCGCCATCGTCGAGCGAGCGCTGCGGATCATGCACGAGCAGCATGTGCCATCGAAAGTGTTTCCGTTCAAGGCGATTGACGGGAAGTGACAAGCCTTTCGTCATCTCAGCACGACACGCCGACTTCTTCTTCGGGATGCACGTTCAGCAAGCCATTGACTCGGCTGGCCTGGAAGGCGCGCGTGACGAACGGGTCGAGGTTGACGAGAATCAGCCTGCCGCCGCGTTCACGCAAATGACGGTCAAGCCGTATTAAGCGTGCCTGCACGGCGCTAGCGAGGACTTTGATGGTGTCAAAATCGAGGTAGAGGTTGTCGCGTCCGCTTTCGCGGACAATTTCCATGAGATCGTCTACCAAGGTCTCGGTACACCACGGGCTGAGATAGTCGGCCGTTAGCGTGACCATTATGCCATCCTCGACATCGTGCGTTTCCCAGAGCGAACTGAAAGTGGCAGTCATGGAAGGATCTCCTAGGTCGAAAGTGCGAGACATCGAAACATGGACGTAAAATGGGCGCGTTGCCGAGACCGACGGTCGCGGATAATGCAAATTGACGCATCGAAAAACAAATAGGTTCGCGGTTAGGCCGCGCGAGTAATTGGAATAGGAAGTTCTTACACTACAGACTGTATCACGGAAACGACCGCCATCACAAGCAGAATCGGCGAAATCGGATGTCGAAGTTTGCGATTTCGTTCCCGTCTTGCGGATCGCGGGATCGAGTGAAACTGGGCGAACTTTTCGTGTCGATACTGACGCACCCAACAAAAGGGCTTCGATTTAATGTAGGACAACGCTCCGCGTCGTGTGGAATCTACAACGAGGAGCGTTGTCCTACATTGAAACGAATCGCTTAGCGCCGCTGAATCGCGATTACCTCATTCAACCCCATGTACACGAACAGGTCATACAGTGTCGGATTGACATTGACGACGCTGAGGCGACCGCCAATTTCTCGCAGCTGACCGTCAAGCACGACCATCTTGGCAACGACCACGCTGCTGACAAGGCCGATGCGCTCGAAGTCGAGGCTGATGTTTGGATGATCGCTTTCACACGCGATTTCAAAAAGTTCCTCGGCCAACACACTGGTGGCCTCCGCCGTGAGATCGCGGTTGGACAAAGCAACGAGCGTACCATTGTCGAGATCGCTAACTTCCCAAGCATGAGCGCAGAAATGCATCGCCATGAGAGACTCCTTCGAGAACGAAATGTTGTTTTCCGCTGCAGATAGGTTTCAGATATTCTTGGACGAACGGGACAACGCATGCGCCAATCGGCGCCAAAGACGAGTGATGGATTGGATCCTAACCGAGAAAGCAGCGGAATGCAAGTGTTATTTTTGAAAAAATTTGCAAAAGGGCGTCATTTTTTTACGCCGTCGACAAAACTGGATTTCCGAGGCTGAAGCGTAAGCGAGGCAGCCTGAATGCCGCGCTTCAGCCTCGAACGGAAACTTGACTATTATTGTTGGGCGCGTCAGTTTTTGAGGCCACCGACAAAAGTCGCTTTACGAGCCGGAAGCGTAAGCGACGGACTGGAGAAATCCGTCGCTTACGCTTCCGGCTCGTACTTTTGTCGGCGGCGTCAGTTTTTGACACCAACGACCGTTGTCGGGAAAAGTTGCGGAGGCCGGATTTGAACCGGCGTCGTACGGCTTATGAGACCGTGCTGGGAACCGAGCTCCAGTCCACTCCGCAATAAGAAATCGTTCGTGGTCCTTCGTGCTTTGTACTTGGCAAAGAGCTTGCATTGCATTTTGCGAAGAACAAAGCACGAAGGACCACGAACGAGGCGGAAAGGTTCGCGGTGAAGCGATTATTGTTTACACCTGCAACACACCGGTCTTGAACGCTCGGCCATCGTCGTGCCGTAACGCCACCGACAGTGCCAGAAGCAGGGCGGCTCGCGTTTGGGCCGGCTCGATGATCGCGTCGACCCAGAGCCGAGCGGCGGCGTGGCGGATGTCGGTTTTTTCTTCGTAGCTGGTCTCGACCTTCTTGCGCAGGTCCGCCATCTCGTTCGCTTCGGGTTCATGGCCCGCTCGCCGCATCGCGCCGATGGTGATGTCGAGCAGCGTGCTCGCCGCCTGGCCGCCGCCCATGACAGCATAGCGAGCGGTGGGCCAGGCGAAGATGAAGCGCGGATCGAACGCCTTACCGCACAGCGCATAGTTGCCCGCGCCGTAGGAACCGCCGAGTATGACGGTCAATTTGGGCACGACGCTGTTCGAGATGACGTTGACGAGCTTCGCGCCGGAGCGGATGATCCCCGCCTGCTCGGACTCGCGCCCGACCATGAAGCCATTGACGTCCTGCAGGAAGATCAACGGCAAGCGGGATTGATTGCAATCCATGATAAACCGAGCGGCCTTGTCGGCGGCATCGACGTAGATCACTCCGCCAACCTGGACCTCGCCTTTCGCCGTCTTGCTGCGTTTCTTTTGATTCGCGACGACCCCAATTGCGATGCCGCCGAGCCTGCCGTACCCACACACGAGCGTCGGGCCGAACTCGGCCTTGTATTCGTCGAACGGGCCGACGTCGAGCAGAACGGGTAGGAGGTCTCGCACATCGAACTCGGCATGTGGATCGCCAGTGGCGATGAGAGAAATGTTTTTGGTCGGCTTGCCTGGATTTGCCTCGAAATCGATGGTTGGCGCGTGGTTTGGCAGCATCGCGATCAGGCGACGCATACGGTCGATGCACGAGGCGTCGTCCTTTTCGCGGAAGTCGATCGTCCCGGAAATCTGAGCGTGCATCTTCGCGCCGCCGAGGTCCTCGTGTTCAACGACTTGGCCGATCGCCGCCTTGACGAGTGCTGGTCCCGCGAGGTACAGGCCGCTGCCTTCGGTCATCAGCAGCTTGTCGCACAGCACCGGCAGATACCCGCCGCCCGCCACGCAGTTGCCCAGAATCGCCGCGTATTGCGGGATGCCATTGGCGGATATGACGGCGTTGTTGCGAAAGATGCGACCGAAGTCGTCCTCGTCGGGAAACACTTCGTCTTGCAGCGGCAGAAACACGCCCGAGGAATCGACGAGGTAAACGAGAGGCAAGCGATTTTCCATGGCGATGCGCTGAGCCCGCAGCACCTTCTTCACCGTCATCGGGAAAAACGCCCCGGCCTTGACCGTCGCGTCATTGGCGATAACCATCGCCTGTTGGCCGGCGATCGAACCGACGCCCGTGACAACGCCCGCGGATGGCGCACCGCCCCACTCGGCATACATCTCCCACGCCGCCCAGAGGCCAAGCTCGAAGAAATCGTCGCACAATTTGGCGATGCGTTCGCGGGCCGTGAGTCGGCCTTTGTCGTGTTGGCGTTTGATCGCCTGCGACCCACCGCCTTCACGGATAACAGCCTCCTGGCGGTGGATTTCGTCGATGAGTGCGTTCAGCGCTTTGGCTGCCATGATGATCTCAATTATAACACGAAAAACTAACCACAGAGGACACAGAGAAATGCAATTGCGAATAAAAAGCAAGAAGACCAATCATTCAGATCACAAACGGAGAATACGGCATTCTACCTATCTTGATTTTCTCTGTGTTCTCTGTGGTTAAATTTGTTTTCAGAGTGTCATTTGCCGCGGACGAATTTGTTGGGCGTTCCCTCGAGGGCGCCGCCGGGTTGCGGGCGCCAGAGCGCGACTTCTTCGATTTTCATTGCGAGCATAAAATCCTTGTCGGTGATGCCGCCCGCCGAGTGGGTTTTGAGCTTCACCCAAATCTTGCCCCAGGTGATCGCCAGGTCGGCATGATGCCAGGCGGCTTCGCAGAAAAAGCCGATGGCGTTCGTCAGCATCAGCGTTGTCGGCCAACCGTCGGTGTTGAACTTGCGTCGCAGCCAACCGTCTTCGAGATGCCATTCGCTGAGGTTTAGTTCTTTTAGCTTGGCGTCGATCTGTTCGGGCGTGTATACGATGTCTGGCATGGGTGTGGTCCTTTTACTTGGTTACTTCGCTCGGTAGAAATTGTCGCTTTTCCGAACCGATCAAAACATTTCCGAGCCGCGGCCGTAAGGGAGCGGCCGACATAATCTTCGCCGGATCCTGTCGGCCGCTCCCTTACGGTCGCGGCTCGGGAAAGCGTCAAACTCACCCGTCAAAGATATAGCGATCGCATGGGATTAGTTGAACGCTAAGCCGCAAGCGGAAACTGTGTCACTTCAACTCCTCAATCACGATATCCTTGTAATGCACAACCGCCTTGGCGCCGCCGTGGATTTGCAGGCCGATGATGCCCGTCGTTTCGATCTTGGCGTCCTTTTCTGTGTAATCGACGGTTTGCGTGCCGTTCAGCGAAAGTTGAATGCGTGGCCCTTTGGCGCGGATGGTATAGTCGTTCCAGTCGTCGTGTTTGACGATTTTCTCAAACAGAGCTTTGTCGGGTTGGGCGAGGACTTTGTTTCGACGTGATTCGTCGTAGAGAGCGCCCCAGTAATGTTGACCGACGTCGGCCTGGAAGCCGCTGACTTCGTGATGATTCGGGATGCGCTTGGTGCGAAACTGCACACCGGCGTTGGCGGCCTTGCGGTCGCCGACGAGTTTGAACTTGAGCTTCAATTCAAAGTCGCCGAATGATTTGGTCGTGCACAGGAATTCGTTGCGAGGCACGAGGGTATCGAGCGAACCGCCGACGATCGCGCCGTCTTGAATGCGCCAGGTTTTCTTGGTGTCGCCTTCCCAGCCGGCGAGCGTTTTGCCGTCGAACAGCTTTATTGGCTGGGCGTTGGCGATTAGCGGAATAGATAGGATCACGGCCAGGCTGGCGAGACTTCGTATCATCGGTGGCTCCTCGTTTTTTCGTGGATAGTATCTCCATTTATTGTACGGGCGTGATGGCATTTTTACTTCGCATGACCAGATTTGATATTTCCGAGCCTGAGCGCCAGCGAAGAGCCATGGTGTGCCCTTCGCTGGCGCTCAGGCTCAGACAACGTCGTACTCACGCCCGAAACACCAATACAATCCCCGCATGACGTTTCGCTTTGAACTCCTGAATACCGCGGGCAAAGCTCGCCGCGGGCGCATGCATACGACTCACGGCACGGTCGAGACGCCCGTCTTCATGGCCGTCGGCACGCAAGCTACTGTCAAGGGCTTGACGACGTCGCAGCTGCGCGGCATTGGCGTGCAGGTCGTCCTTGGCAATACCTATCACCTCACGCTTCGGCCCGGTGAAGATTTGATTGCCGAGATGGGTGGATTGCACAAATTCATGGACTGGGATCGGCCCATCCTGACCGACAGCGGCGGATATCAGATCTACAGTCTCGCCGCCAATCTTAAGATCGACAATCGCGCAGCGGTCTTTCGCTCGCACATCAACGGCGATTTGCTGGAGTTGTCGCCTGAACGTGCGGTAAGTATTCAGGAAGCGCTTGGTTCGGATATTGCGATGTGCCTGGACGAATGCCCGCCCGCCGACACCACGCCTGCGTACCGCGAAATTGCGGTACGACGCACGATCCACTGGGCGGAGCGCTGCAAGGCGGCCCATCGCCGTGCGGACCAGGCGCTCTTCGCGATTGTGCAGGGCGGGACCGACATCCCGACGCGCCGGCGTTGCGCGGAAGCGTTGGCGCAGCTGGATTTTCCAGGCTATGCGCTGGGCGGATTCAGCGTCGGCGAAACGACAGCACAGATGGCCGCGGCCTTGGAGCCATCCGCCGATGCGCTGCCTGTGAACAAGCCGCGCTACCTGATGGGCGTTGGCAAGCCGATCGATCTCGTCATCGCCGTTGCCCGTGGTATCGACATGTTCGACTGCGTCTTGCCGACGCGCAATGGCCGCAATGCGTTGGCGTTTACGATGGCAGGCGAAATCCGCATGCGGAATGCATGTCACAAGCGAGATTCGCGTCCGGTCGAGTCCGATTGCCCTTGCCCAACGTGTAACAACCATAGCCGGGCGTACCTGCATCATCTGTTCCAGGCTGACGAGATGCTGGGGCCGACGTTGCTTTCGTTACACAACTTGGCGTTCTACAATCGGCTCATGGGCGAGATGCGCGAGGCGATCGAAACCGACCGGTTCACGGCTTTCTATCAAGCCTGTCTTGCCCGCTGGGGGGGAGAGTCTCTATGATAACTCCTCTGAAATTCGGCGACGAATATCGTTTAGCCGCTCGCCTTTGGCGAGCGCGAGTTGTTCCCGTGCGAAACACAGGCCGCACTCGCCAAAGGCGAGCGGCTAAACATAAATTGGCAGAAAGTGTATCCCATGCTCGATAACCTCCTCCTTTTCGCGCAAGAAGAGGGAGCCAAGCCTGACCAGGGACCGATGAGCCTGTTCGGCAATCCGATGATGCTCATGCTGGTCATCATGGCGGCGTTCTTCTTTATCGTCATCCTGCCGCAGCAGCGCAAAAAAAAGCGCGACGAAGATGAATTGATGGCGAGCCTCAAGAAGAACGACGAAGTCATCACCACAGCTGGAATCATCGGTATCGTCGCCCACATTAAGGAGAGCGGCGACGAGGTGACGTTGAAAATTGACGACAACGCCCGCATGCGCGTCCTGCGAAGCGCGATCGTGCGGATCGTCAAGAAGGATGCCGCCCCGGCGCCCGTGCCGACACCGCCGGCGAGCGATACGAATATCAAGCAGGCGTAAGAGGTTTCCGCTTGCGGCTTAGCGCTCGAAGTCTCCCGTGCGAGCGCTAAACGGCAAGCAAAACATAGGAAATTTGCGAAAAAGCCACCGGTCATGAGGTCTGGCGGAGTTTTCGTTTTTCTTTTTTTGGCGTGATCGTGATATGAAATCGTTCTTCTGGAAATTTTTTATCTGCATCGTCCCCTGCCTATTGGCTGGCTGGGTCACCACGGATGCCACCATTAAGTATCGCCGGGGCGATAGCGGTGGGTTCAAGCTGGGCGTTGACCTCGTCGGCGGTACGATTCTCGTCTACGAAATCGATCTGCGCAAAAGTCAGGATACCGACGACAAGAACAAATTCGATCCCGCCAAGGACACCAGCGTCCTCGCGGAGTCACTCAAACGCCGTATCGATCCCAACGATCTTTATAACATCACCATTCGCCCCGCCGGCGGCGAAGGTCGTATCGAAATCATCCTCCCCACCGGCGGCGCGCACCGCGCTCGCAAAGCCGATCGCGATTGGGGCAAGCTTCTCGAAACCATGAACCCGGCTGGTTCGGAAAAACTCGAAGTCGGTCGCGGCAAGGTCCAGGCGCTCGCGGATTTGCTTCAGACCAGGCAGGTCGAAAAAGAATGGCGAGTGAAGCTCTTCAATAACAAGGCCGCCTGGGACCGCCTGCTCAAAGCCGGCCTTGAATACTGGGCCTTCATGGACAATTCGCTTCCCAAAGACTCAGCGGATCGCAATCGCTATCTCGCTGTTCCTGTCGGTGATCTCGATGGATTCTCCAAATTCGTGTTGGATTATTTGGCGAGGTCCGAGCGCCATGCGACTACGCCGAAAACAATCAAAAACTGGATCAAGAAACAAGCCTGGGAAGAAGCGCTAGAGCGGGTTCGTGACGAGTACAAATTATCCGCCGATCATAAGACGGACATGTCGCGCATCGTGCCGGACAATACCGACCAGCTGACGACCTATGTTCTGAGCAAGGGCGTAATCATCAGTCAATCGGCGCTTGCCCTCATCAAGCCGCTAGTTGGCGAACATTTGGATCGCGTATTTGAAGGCAAAGGCGATCCAACCGATAAAGAGGTGCGTAAATTTGTACGCGACATTTATGGCAAGCCATTGCAGGAAATCAAAGATATCATTTTCAAAGAAATGGAAGCGACGGGGTTCACGAAAGATCTGAGCGTTGAGGAAGTACAGCGCATTAAGGACTTGGTTTCCAAGGTAGGGTCGCTGGAATTCAATATCCTCGCCAACGCCAATGACGATGACAAGGCGATCAAGGAAACCATCGATCTTGTCAATTTCAATACGAGCAAGGACGAACTTGCGGAATTGCAGACGAAGGGCATTCCGCCGCCGGTTCCCCGCATCAAACTTGGCGGTGGCAAGTCGTCGCCGCAGATCTATACCATAAAAACCGCCGTTCCCGGCGTGAATAGCACGTTGACCTATCGCTGGATCGAGTTGGGCCCGCAAGAGCGCCGTTCGCTGAATCTCGACAATGCGGCTCGTGTCGATCCCAGTCGCAATGCAGCTCGCACCTTTGCGACGACGAACAAGAATAAGGCCCTGAAGTATCCCGAAATTGCAGGCTCCGCGGATCGGCATCTGTTGCAGGGAGCGTTGTTCTTCTGTCGCGATTGCAACGATAGCAATCTGCCCGAAGAAGAACGCAAGCTGAAAGAGGTCGAGTATTTCGTTCTCGCGCGTGAGCCAGAGTTCACGAACGAAACCGCCGATGTCCGCACACCCAAGATCGACGGCAGCTACCTTCGTAATGCCTACGGGGCGCCGGGTTCCGATCTCAGGCCGACCGTGCACTTCACGTTCAACGAGGCGGGTGGCAATCTGTTCGGCGAGCTGACACGCAAGAACGTTTCCGAAGGCTCAGGCCCGGAAAATACCCAGAAGCGCCGGCATCTTGCAATCGTGCTCGACGGCATGGTGATGAGTGCCCCGACGATTAACTCGCAGATTCGTACGCAAGGCCAAATCAGCGGCAACTTCACGCAGAAGGAAGTCGATTCGCTCGTCAACATCCTGCGAGCGGGCCGACTGCCGGCGACGCTCAAGCAACAGCCGGTTAGCGAAAGCACTATCGCCGCCACGCTGGGCGAAGACACGATCGTCGCCGGCGTACAGGCGATTATGCTCGCTTTTGCCGCGGTGTTGGCGTTTATGTGCGCCTATTATCGCTTCGCCGGGGTGGTGGCCAGCATCGCGCTGCTGGCAAACTTGTTGCTCACGATTGGCTTCATGGTCGCGGTGCAAGCGACATTCACGCTGTCGGGCCTCGCGGGCGTCGTGCTCACGCTCGGCATGGCGGTTGACGCCAACGTCCTCATCTACGAACGTCTTCGCGAAGAACGTGAACGCGGAGCAAGCCTGCTCCAGGCCATCCGCAATGGCTACGATCGTGCCTTACCCACCATCATCGATACCCACTTATCGAGTATCTTCACCGCGATCGTCTTGTACGTCGTCGGCAACGATAACCTCAAAGGCTTCGCCATCAGCATGACCGTCGGCCTGGTCATCAGTCTGTTCACGTCTCTCTACATGACCCGCGTTATGTTCGACTACTGCCAAGGCAAGGGTTGGCTGACGAACCTCACCATGATGCGGCTATTCGGCAAGCCGAACCTCGATTTTATGTCCATCCGCAATTTGATGTTCACGATCACGATCGTCGTATCCATCGCCGGCGCCGCTCTCTTCATTGGGCGTTTGCCAAACGATCTCAACATCGATTTCGTCGGCGGCACCGCTTACGGTGGCAAGCTCACGAAAGGTCTCACTGTCAAGATGCTGCGCGAGCAGGTTGACGAAAAACGGCAAAAAACCATTCTGGCCGGTGTCGTCGTCACCGAGGAGGAGCCGGGGCGGAAATATACCCTGACCTATCCGCATGGCGACAAGAGTCAGCTTACCGTGATGTTGAGCAATTCCCCCGACGGCAAGATACCGGGGGAGCGGATTGCCGCCATGAAAAAACGTGCGTCCTATCTGCCCGATCCGGGTGTCGAATTGCTCTATAACGCCACCGAAGACCCAGAGGTTCAAAAAGAACTCCTCGAAAATAAGAGCCGAAACTTCGTCATTCGCACAACGGAGAAGGAACCAGAGCTCGTTCAAACAATACTCGATCAGCTGCTCCGCCTTGAAAGCGACGGTAAAATTCAGCCTTTGTTGAGCAAGGCGTCGATCAATTTCTCAAGGCTTCTTGCCGAGGATGGCAAGACGGTGGCGAAATCGGATACATTGTTGAGTTTTTATGATTTTGAAGACGGAACGAAAAAGCTTGAATTGCGGACGCTGGTCACCGCCTCGCCAAGCTTCGTAAAAACGCTATTCAATCGCGAATTGCGACGAGCCTTCGGTATCACTGACGACAAAGAAACGCTGCCGTTCGTGCTCGAAGTTACGCCCGAAGGCAGCAGCGATTCGGACGGCAAGTTCAAAGCGATGCGCGTCGGGTTCGGCTCGTCAGCCTTGTCGGTCGAATACGCGACGAAAATTGAGGAGGCTCTGCAACATACGCAGGAAGCGTTCTCCCGCCGCCCGCTGCCGGATCGCCTGGAGAACTTCGACAGCGCCCTCGCCAACGAAACGCGCTATCGAGCCATGTGGGCCGTGCTCGCTTCCTGGGCGGCGATTCTGGTTTACTTGTGGTTCCGATTCGGCAACTGGACGTTCGGCATTGCCGCGGTTCTTTGCCTGATCCACGACCTCTGCTTCACGCTCGGTGCCATTGCCGTCTGCCATTATCTCCATGGCACATTCATTGGCGACCTGTTCCGCCTCGACGATTTCAAACTCGATCTGCCGTCCGTGGCGGCGCTGCTTACGCTCGTCGGCTACTCCGTCAACGACACTATCGTGGTCTTTGATCGTATTCGCGAAGTTCGTGGCAAAAATCCCGACCTGACCTTCAAAATGCTCAACGACAGCGTCAACCAGACTTTAAGCCGAACCGTCTTGGCGTCGTTGACAGTCTGGCTTGTCGTCGTCGTGCTGTATTGGTTCGGCGGCCCGGGCGTTCACCTGTTCGCATTCGTCATGGTCGTCGGCGTTATCGTTGGAACGTACAGCTCGATTTACATCGCCGCCCCGCTGCTCGTCATCTTCGGCGAAGGCAAGCACGAGGACGAGATCGCCAACAAACAGGTTGCCCCCGCGCCCAACGCCGAGGGCGCGGTGGTGTGAGTTGGATCCCTATAAAACATTTCACGAGCCGGAAGCGAAAGCGACGGTATTGACCAATCCGTCGCTTACGCTTCCGGCTCGTAATTTCGTCGAATGCGTCACCTATGCCACGCACCGCATTGCGACTGGAAAACCTCAGCAAGCGATTTGGCTCCCAGGTGCCAGCCGTCGCTGACATGTCGTTGCAAATTGATCGTGGTGAATGTCTCGCGCTTGTCGGGCCGTCCGGCTGCGGCAAGACAACGCTGCTACGCTTGATCGCCGGGCTTGAGACACCGACTACAGGTTCCATCTTTTTTGCCGGCCGACTCCTTGACGACATTCCGTGCCATAAACGCAACATCGCAATGCTGTTTCAACGGCCTTCGCTGATGCCAGGCCAAACCGTGCGCCAAAGCCTCGCCTGGGCGTCGGGCTTGCTTGGCCAACGCTACGCCGTCACGCCACATGCGAAAAACATTCTCGCAACCTTTCGGCTCGATGTGGAGCTGGATCGCCCCGTCGCGCATTTGTCGGGCGGGCAGCAGCAGCGCGTCGCCCTGGCGCGTTGTCTGTTGCGCCAGCCGAGCATCCTTTTGCTCGATGAACCGTTCGGGTATCTCGACGCGCCGCAACGGACTTCGCTGCGGCGTGAAGTGCGCACGCTGACCAAACAACTCGGCATGACGACGATCGTCGTCACCCATGATCCCGAGGAAGCGCTGGCCATGGGAGATCGCGTCGCCGTCATGCAGGCCGGCGGACTCGTGCAACTCGACACGCCGGACGTTGTGCGGCGAGCGCCGGCGTATCGCTTCATCGCGGCATGGGTACATCAATGGGAGGGGGGCCTGAACGTGCTGCCCGGAACTTTCGTGCGCGACGACCGCGATACCTACTTCGACAGCGCGTTCGGGCGTTGGCCGATCGACGCCACCATCCTCGATGGCTTGCGAGAATCTCTCTTCAAATGCGAGAATTTTAACGCAGCCGACGGAAAAGTTCATATAGTGATGGGAATAGCAGCTAAAGATGTGCGGTGCGACGCAGATCGTACGGCAAGCGACGAAGACGTGCGGTTGTTCCTTCCTGTGCTGGATCGGGAGTGCACAACATCGGGCCAGTGGGTGATCGCGGGCGATCAACGCGGTAGCTGGATCGGTCGGCAGGTGAGCTATCTGCCTTACCGTGCCGGGGACAGTGTAACGATGATTTTTGCGATTCAAAGCGCGTACTGGTTTGATGTTGTAACAGGACGTACCCTTTACGCGCCAAAGTGCTGACGAGGCGCGAGCGCGAGGCCATGCGCGCTGAGCTAAACTGGGCCAAAAGGCCCATTTTTTTTTTGTATCGGTTAGCTGCAATATCGATGACCAACTGAATAATCTGGGAACATCGCATGAAGGGCTCCGACCTGATCCGCATAATTGATGAGATGCAACATCTGAAGAACATTGATCGCGAGATCATTTTCTCCGGCATCGAATCGGCGCTGCAGCTGGCGGCTGAGAAAAAATATGGCGAAGGCGCCGGCGTCGTCGTCGCCATCGATCGTGACAAAGGCGATATCCTAGCCAAACGTGGCGACGAATCGCTAGACCCCGCCGAGTTTGGCCGTATTGCTGCCCAAAGCGCCAAGAACGTGATGATCCAAAAGATTCGCGAAGCTGAGTGCAACTCGGTGTTCGGCGAATACGCAGCAATGAAGGGCGACTTGGTCCACGGAGCGGTGACGCGAAACGACGGCGGGGCGTGCATCGTCAACCTGGGCAAAACTGAATCCATCCTGCCGCGCAGCGAGCAGATACCTGGCGAAACGCATCACGTTAATGAACGTATCAAAGCGGTCATTCTCGAAGTCAAGAAGCAAGGCCAACGCGTCAAGATAGTTTTGTCGCGAACGCATCCGGAGTTCGTGCGGCGATTGTTCGAGCAGGAAATACCTGAAATCAAGGAACGCACGATCGAAATCAAGGCGATTGCTCGCGAGGCCGGCTATCGCGCGAAAATTGCCGTCTCGTCCGTCGATATGAAAGTCGATTGCGTCGGCGCGTGTGTAGGCGTTCGCGGCAGCCGAATCAAGAACATCGTGGACGAACTCGGCGGCGAGCGTATTGACATTGTGCGCTGGAACGAGTCGCTGCAGGTCATGATTCCCAACGCCCTGCAACCGGCGCAGGTCGATGAAGTCTTCCTCTATCCGCGCGTCGGGCGTGCCATCGTGCTTGTGAAAGACGATCAGCTGTCGCTGGCGATCGGGCGGCGCGGGCAGAATGTTCGGCTAGCGAGCAAGCTCGTCGGCTGGGACATCGAAATCATGACGATGGACGAGATGAACGACAGCATTGAGCGTGCGGAGAAGTGGTTCCGCAAGATTCCGAACCTCAGCGATGAACTGCTCGAAATGTTCATCACCGAAGGGTTCATGTCGTACGTCGATATTACGTTCATCGAGCCTGCCGATCTTGCGGAACTAGGCGGCATCACCGAAGCGGAGGCGGCGGACCTCATTCAGTTCGCCGAGAACGAATCGGAACGCATGGAGAACTCCAAAGGCGAAGACGCTCCGGATGAAGAAGAATTGGCGGGTCGGACTGTCGCCATGATCCCCGATCCCGATGCGGTGCCCGTCGCGCCGTCCGCAGAAGGCGAAACGACAGCCTCGACGGATGGGCCTATCGTGATGGAACAGGAGCAGGCCGCAGTCGAGGAGGCCGAGGCGGCGCCGGAAGCAGCATCCGAGGCCGAGGCTTCAGCGCTCGTTACGGAGGAAGTACCGCCACCAGCATAGCTACTCCAACCTGCGGCATTGATACGACCCTAACTATCGGCAAGAAGGACTCAACCAACCTAAAACTCATTCCGAATCGTGCGAGGCGCCTGTTGAACTGGATATGTGCTTCGCACCGAACCGAACCAAAGCCGTGATCGTCCTATTCAAGCCCCAAAACAAGTTGGCCGGGAGTTAAGGAAATTTTGTATCTTTTACCGATGATCGCTCTTTCGCCAATTGCGCTATTCGGGTAAGATAAAAAGATAACGAAATACCGTCTCGGCATCTATACGGTTGTACCGTCCTTCCAAGAGAGGACGAAAGGGAGTTTCGCTTGCAGAAAGAAAAAGTTCGGGTTTACATTCTCGCTCGCGAGTTGGATATCGATACGGCGGAGTTGTTGCGCTTATGCAAGAGTGCCGGCTTCGACGTAAAGAATCAGTTGAGCAGCCTGGAGCCCGACCAGCAGCAAAAGCTGGAAGAAATGGTGAAGAAGGCGTCGAAGGCGCCGGCGACATCAGCACCTGTGAAGCCTGTGGTGAAGGTGGTAGCGCCGGACCAGCGTCCCGTGCCGAATCTGGCACCGGCGAAAGCGCCGAAGCGTGAGGAGTCCGTCGCCGAGTCGACGCCTCTGCCCATTCCCGAAGAAATTCCGACACCGACCGTGGCAGTGGAGCCGGCACCGATCGCCGAACTGGCTCCTGTGCCCGCGAAGCCCGCCGTTCCGACGCCGCGCATTCCGACGATCCCCTCAAGAATGCCGAACCTGGCGTCCCGGCCGACGCCCAAGCTCCCCCCGGCCTCCGCGCCGGCCGAAGTGCCTCTCGCGCCGGTGGCAAAGGTGGCGCCGGTTTCCGCGCCGCCCGACCTGCTTGCGCCCGTGAAGCCGGAAGTCAAGCCGACGGTTGCGCCGCCTGTGGCAGCACCGGCGGTCACGACGCCACCAGCGCGATTACCACCAAGCCGTCTCGGTAGCCCGACTCGCCCGTTGCCGGACCTGTTGCGATCGGCAAGCGGTCCCGCTGCCAAAGATGGCGGAGCGCCAAGCACGGGCGCGCCGGCCAGAAGGTCGGAACCGCCGCGCCGGACTATCGGCTCGCATCTACGCCATCTTGGTCCGATCGCGCCGCCGCAACTCAAACAAATGTCGGGCAAGCCCGCCAGCGACGAACCGAAGATCGTCAAACCGATCGTTGCGATGACGAAAGCCCAGGTTGCGGAAAGCCAGCAAAAACCGATCACGATGGCGGAAATGCTGCGCCCGCAAGTGCCGGTGCCTGCCGTCGAGACCGAGGAAGAAGATGAGGCCGGCAAGAAGGACAAACGCGCCATCCCCGGACGCCAGGATCGCCAAAAGAAGCGCAACGAACGCGCCGAAGCGCGAAAAACTGCTAGCCCCAAGGTCTTGATCGTTAACGGGCATGCCGAGGTCGAAGACGAGAAGAGGCGAAAGTCCTATCGGCACCCGAAGCTCAAGCACAAGGCGCCGCCGGTGCAGCGCCCAAAATACCTCGAGCTTGAAGCGCCCGTTACTGTGCGTGTGCTCTCCGAGCAGCTCGGTATCCGATCGGTCGAGTTGATGTTCAAGCTGCAAGGGCACGGCGCCCCGGCGAGCATGACCATCAACTCTGCCATCGACAACGAGTTGGCGCACATTATCTGCCTCGAGTACAACTGCGATCTCAAGATCGTCGAAGCGCACACTGCCGAGGAAGAATACCTCGAAACGCTCAATGAACAAGACTCGCCCGAGTCGCTCGTCTATCGCGCTCCGATCGTCACTGTCATGGGGCACGTCGATCATGGCAAAACGTCGTTGCTCGATCGCATTCGCAAGAGCAATATCGTCGATACCGAAGCGGGCGGCATCACGCAGGTTATCCGCGCCTGGCGCGTCGAGCACGGCAACAAGCCGGTCACGTTCCTCGACACGCCTGGCCACGAGGCGTTCACGAAAATGCGTGCCCGCGGTGCCCAGGTCACCGATATTGCCGTCATCGTTGTTGCCGCTGACGATGGCGTCATGCCGCAGACCGAAGAAGCGATCAACCACGCCAAGGCCGCCGGCGTCTCGCTTGTTATCGCGATCAACAAGGTAGATATGCCGAGCGCGAATCTCAATCGCACGCGCCAACAGCTTTACGGCCTCAACGTCCTGCCCGACAACATGGGCGGCGATACGCCGTTCGTCGAAACCAGCGCGGTCACGGGCAAAGGCATCGACGAATTGCTCGACCAACTCGCCGTCGTCGCCGAGCTGAAGGAACTCAAGGCCAACCCGAATAAGCACGCCAAGGGCACCTGCCTGGAAGCGAACCTCACCGAAGGCGAAGGCGTCATGGCGACGTTGCTCGTGCGCGACGGCACACTGCGTCGCGGCGACATCATTCTGTGCGGCGGCACCTCTGGGCGCGTTCGGCAAATGTACAACGACATGGGCAACCCGATCGACGAGGCCGGGCCAAGCGTCCCCGTCCGCATCACCGGTCTCGACTTCGTGCCTGACGCCAGCGATCCGTTCCAGGTCATGCCCGACCTTCTCCTCGCCGTCGAGTTCGCCGAGAACCGCCGTACGAAAAAGCGCGAAGCCTCCGTCCACAAACGGCCAACGCTGTCGCTCGAACGGCTCACCGAACACAAGATCGACGAACTCAAAGTCATCCTCAAGGCCGACTTCCGCGGCTCCATCGAAGCAATTCGCAAGGAACTCGACAAGCTCCAGCACGACGAAGTGCGCGTACGCCTCCTCGAAGCGGGCATCGGGGCGATTACCGAAAACGACGTTTGGCTGGCCCTCGCCTCGCCCGACGACACCATGATCGTCGGCTTCAACGCCGTCCCCGACGAACGCGCCATGGCTTTGGCCGACGAAAAAGACCTGAAGATTCACGAATACAACATCATCTACAACCTCACCAACGATATCAAAGCCGCGCTTGAGGGCAAACTCAAGCCGCGCGAAGATGTCATCCACTTGGGCCGGGCGATTGTCCGCGATACCTTCAAGATCAGTCGCGTCGGTACTATCGCTGGCTGCTATGTCACCACCGGTACGATCAAACGCAACGCCAAGGTGCGCATCATCCGCGACGGTGTCGTCATCTTTCCGCCCGCCGACCGTAGCGCCGGCCTGGAATCGCTCAAACGATTCAAAGAAGACTCCGGCGAAGTACGCGAAGGTTTCGAGTGCGGCATCAAAGTCGCCGGCTACGACGACATCAAAACCGGCGACGTCATCGAAGCCTACCGCGTCGAACATGTGTTGCGAACGCTGGAGTAGTCATCGGTATTGCCGCTTGCGGCTTAGCGCTCGCAAGGTGTCACGCGAGCGCTAAGCCGCAAGCGGCGATACCGATGACTAATGAAAAAAAATGATAACCGGAACCTTAAGAATTCGCTTGATCGTAAGAGAAGCGAGAACGCTGAAGGATAAGCGCCAAGTACTGCAGAGCATCAAAGAAAAAGTTCGGCAATCGTTCAACGTGTCGGTTGCAGAGATCGAGGACCAGAACAACCCGCGTTCCATCGTCCTCGGTTTTGCGATGGTCAGCAACGAAGCCCACCCGATCAAGCAAACGCTCGGCGAAATCGTCAACGCCCTGAAGGCGCATCCGATTGCCGAATTTGTTGATCACGAGATGGAAGTTTAGGGATTTGCAATTGCCGCTTAGTGGTGCCCGCGTGAGCGCTAAGCCGCAAGCGAGTTTTAAGGACAACATGAAACAGCATCGCATCGCACGAGTTTCTGAAGCCATCCGTGAAGTAGCCGCAGAAACGATTCTATTCGAGTTACGGGATCCGCGCATCAAGAATGTGACCGTGACGCGAGCCGAGGTGTCCGCCGACTTGCAGAAAGCGAAGGTATATGTGTCGGTAATGGGCACGCAGAAAGAGCAAGACCTGTGCATGCACGGCCTGAGGCACTCCGCAGGCTATTTGCAGTCGAAGATCGCAGATCGCATCCAGACGCGCTTCACGCCGACGGTGACGTTCATTCGCGATGATGGAGTGAAGAAGAGTATCGAGATTACGCGGCTCATTAAAGAAGCGATGTCTCAGTCCCGCCCTGAGGCTCAGCCAGATGCCGCCGACGGAACGGCAGACGAGGTATCAGAGGAAGGATGACCGGCGCCGGTCAAGGGGGCAGGAAAGCCTTGGGCGACGGTTGTCTTGGTCGGAATCCATCTTCCTTTTTAGCGAGCACTCAGACCATGCCAACCACAACGAAGCAGAAGATCGTCAACACCTTGCTCACTTCGCTGGGCAAGAACGCCAAGCCGAAGATCGGCGAGCGGCCGGTGTTGGAGCAATTCATCTACGCTATCCTGCGTGAAAACACAACTCGTGAGGTTGCGGACCGTGTGTTCGACAACCTGCGCGAGCGATTCTACGACTGGAACGAAGTCCGCGTCAGTTCCACGCTCGAAATCATGGAATCCTTCGAGGACGCCCTGTCGCATGCCGACGCGCGAGCGCAACGCATCATTGATTTCCTCCAGGAAATCTTTGAAACAACCTACTCGTTCGATCTTGAGCCGTTGCTTGAAGTGCTGCAGAAAAAGGGCATGAAGCAGGCGGCGAAACAACTCGCACGCTATCAGGCGGCCAACGATTACACCGTCGCCTGGGTTATGCAGCAGAGCCTTGGTGGGCATACGATTCCACTCGATGCGTCCGGGATTCGCGTGCTGAAACGCATGGGGCTGGTCGAGGACGCACAGGTCGAACTGGAAACGCTGCGGACCTCTATCGAAGACCAGGTTCCCAAGGCGAAAGGCACGCTTTTCGTTGATGTCGTCAGCGCCTTGGCCAACACGCACTGCCATGCCGACAAACCCGCGTGCCGCGACTGCCCGCTGCATACGGTCTGCCCGACCGGTCTGGACACGAAGGGCAAGAAGCCACGCTGATTCTCGAATTTTCGCTGGCGGCTTAGCGCTCGATGCCTCCCATACGAGCGCAAAGGCTTTTTCAAGAAAATAGTTGGTACACCATTCATCTACCGGTACCGTAGGGTGCGTCAAGCGTACTCGCGCCGACGCACCAAATATTTGCAAAGGCGTGGTGCGACTACGGCAAACTAAGAGAATTTGCCGTTCGCCTATTTCTTCACCGGCGCCGCTTGTGCTTTTTTGAACGTGAACAAATAGATCGCCGATTTCTCGGGCGAGGCAAAGGCGGCTGGCCTGACTTTGGCTTTCGGGTCGTCGGATTGGCACCAGCGCAGTGTGTCGGCTTTGACCTCGAGGATACCAGGGCTGACGTTGCCTTTCAATTCGCCATCCAGTGCTGTAAGATCAACCGTGGCGGGTTGTTTTTTGCCGTCAACAGTGACACTGAACGTCCGTGGCACGACGACGCCGGTGTCGCTCTTGGGCGGCGTGATCGTCAGCGTCTTGTCCTTGAAGACGAACTTCATGCCGGCGATTTCCTTGTCCGCAACCGGAACCCCGCCGACGATCAAGTTGGCGATTTCCCACGCTCCTTGCAATTTCTTCAATTCATCCCCATCGCCGGCGAACCCCACGGGCAACGCCACGAACAGTGCGAAACCAGCCAGAAGCATCGTCATCATTCGCATAAGACTTATTCCTTACGAGTAGACTCTAATATCGAGACTCGGTCTATCGGAATCCAGAGCGTATTGTATCGGCTCGTCGTGCCAACGAGTTGGGAAAGTCACGAAGTTTCTCGGCATCGCTATCGCTCGCTTCTTCGCAGGTGACAAGGCCGCTGTTGAACTTTGGTTCCTTTCACTCTCTTTCGTGTGACCTATACTTCGAGCGGATAAAATTGTCTGGTCAGAGCCTGAGCGCCAGTGAAGGGCCGCGTGGTGCCCTTCGCTGGCGCTCAGGCTCTGAAAATGCGACAATCTCAACCTCCCGCAGTATACCTCCGGAATTCTTGCATGCCGCGTAGGTTTTCTCTGAGAAAATGCAGAGGGCGAATCACGAATGTCTGTAAGTACGAAATCACGCCAGAAGCACACAAAATGATATATTCGCTATTTCGTACTTTCGCGATTTCGGAAATCTGTATTCATTGCGACGTGTCCGTACGGTGATATCCGTGGTGATACTTCCGACTCGAGATGTTGTGAACCTAGTCAGTGGTCGATCATTTTTTGGATTTTAGTTGCTTTACGGGCATCTGCTATTTAAACTCACATCAAGTCGTAAATAATTCGACATGGCCATTATTACCGGAGTTCTTTCATGGTGCGTAAGCTAAATCGTCGCAAATTTGTGCAGGCGTCCGGCGTCTCCGCCGCGGCGGCAGGCTTTTGGCTGACCGGTGGTGTCACCGAGTCGTTCGCCGCACAGCCTGGAGCCAACGAACGCCTCAACGTCGCTCTCATCGGCGCCGGCGGACGGGCCGAGGGCAACGAGTCCGGCGTTCGCGCGGAAAATATCGTCGCCCTGTGCGACGTCGATCAGAATCGCGCGCGCAACGTCTACAACCGCTATCCGAACGTTACCAAGTACACCGATTTCCGCCAGATGCTCGACAAGCAGAAGGACATCCAGGCCGTCGTCGTTAGTACGCCTGATCACACGCACTTCCACGCCAGCGCGAGTGCGATCCGCATGGGCAAACACGTCTATTGCGAAAAGCCGCTTACGCATAGCATTTGGGAAGCACGCCAACTGCGCGAACTTGCGGCCAAGCATCGCGTCGCCACGCAGATGGGCAATCAGGGCACGGCTGAGAATGGTCTGCGCACCGCTGTCGAAGTCGTTCGCAGCGGCGCGCTGGGCGATGTCGCCGAGGTGCATCTCTGGACGAACCGGCCGATTTGGCCCCAGGGCAACTCGGCTCTCGACGCTCGCACCAAGGGCAATGGCCAAGTTCCGAACACGCTTAATTGGCCGCTCTGGCTTGGCCCGACTGCCGATCGACCCTACAACAGCGCTTACGCACCGTTCGCATGGCGCGGCTGGTGGGACTTCGGCACCGGCGCGTTGGGCGACATGGGTTGCCATACGATGAACCTGCCGTTCATGGCCCTGCGACTTGGGGCCCCGAGCGCGGTCTCCGCCGATATCGAAGGCGGCAAAGTGCACGCCGACACGCCTCCCGTCGGTTGCACGGTCACCTACGAATTCCCCGCGCGTCAGGGTCTGCCCGCGTGCCGGCTGTTCTGGTACGAACGTCGCCAGCCCCCGCAAGCTCTGTTGCAAGGCGTGGTCGCCGGCGGCAGCGGTTGCCTGATCGTCGGTAACAAGGGCACGATGTACTCCGCCTCGGACTACGGCTCAACCTATCGCCTGCTGCCCGAAGCCGCCTTCCGCGAATATCGCGTGCCCGCCCCGACGCTGCCGCGTTCGCCTGGCCATCACGCCGAATGGATTCGCGCGTGCAAAGGCGGCGCCCCGGCAATGTCGAACTTCGTTGACTACTCCGGCCAACTCGCCGAGACCGTGCTGCTCGGCAACTTGGCGATCCGCCTGGGCCGCCGCATCGTGTGGGACAGCGCCAAACTGCAAGCCATCGATGTACCCGCCGCCGCCCAGTACGTCCGCCGCCAGTACCGCAAGGGCTGGGAGTGGAATGCGTAGCAGATTGCCGCTTGCGGCTTAGCGCTCAAGGACTGCCCCGCGATCACTGAGCCGTAAGCGGAGATCACGGAATTCTAGTCTTGGCGTTGGATTCTCGTCCTTTCAGTCCAGTGTCGGATCCGTCCTAAGGTGTTTTCATAACGGACGGATCGATTTCTTTCAGCGCAACATCGATTTCCCAGCGGTGGACTCTTTTTTTTGGTTCGTTCCTCAAGAAGGGCTGGAACGGCGGCCTTTGCGTCGGGACCGAAGTTTTGCAAGGCCGTCATCGCGGCGTGGATTTCTTGAGAATCATCGCTCCTAAGCATACGAATCAGTGCAGGGACAGCCAATTTTGCAAACTGGACATCGGGGCTGTGTCTATGCGGGATTGCCTCCCCTCGAATTGTCAGCGCCGCCGTCAGCCGAACACGTCGGTCGTTGTCGGCCAATGCAGAAACGAAGATGGGCGTCACCAGCTCGGATCGACCTGAGAAAGCGAGACCATTGATAGCGTTGGTGCGAATCTCCGCGTCGCCATCCCTGCTCGCCGTGATATATGCCGGAATGGCAAGTTCATCCCAAACGGCGACGCGTTTTTCCAGAGTGCCACGGAAGGCCCGGAGTGCGCCGGCACAATTCCTACGAATCTCCAAATCCTTATCTTGCATTCCATTGATTAAGAATTGTATGTAGGCCTTATCTTGTTCGCCGCCTTGTTGTTTCCACATTACATGGATCAGCATTTGCTTGATGCTGAGGTTTTCTTCTTTGTTGAAACGATCGAATAGTGTTTCCGCGACTTTTTTTGGTCGGATTCATATCGCAAGAAAATATCAAGCGCCATATGGCGAACGTTCTGGTCATCGTCCGCCAACAGCTTGACAATGGTTGGCGGTGCCGATTTGGGGGTATGAAGCGTAACAGTCAGAGCCGAAAGTGCCGAATAGCGAATTTTTGAATCCTCATCCGATGCCGCCTGAACGAGGACTTCAACAGATTCAGCAGCGCGATCCGGAAATTTCGACATAAACCCAATCGCGCGGGTTTTGACTTCTTTGTCGGAATCTTTTACTGCTTTCTTCATCGCTTCGTACGCTTCGGCGGTACGAACTTCATCCTCGGCCAAGGTAATAGCCGCGACCTTCCGTACTCGAGCATCGGAGTCTTCCAGCGATCGGCAGAAAGCCGCGACGATTTCTGCTTGATGATTGCCTTTTCTGCCCGGATAATTGCGTAAACACCAGACTATGGAATGTCGAATATCGTTGTCTTTGTCGGTCAAAGCATTGATCAGAATGGGCACCGTTTCGTTTCACGCTGGGCGATGACGCCAACTTCTGTTGAATTCGGCTACGGCCGAGTGGCGTTCGCGTGCATTCCCTGATTTGATCATGCGATCGAGTTCCTTGGTGGACGCACGCTGCAAATCCATGTCACCGCTTCCGCCGCAACCGGAAGCAACAAACGCTCCGATGAGAATGACAACAATCCATTTGAGTTTTTGATGTTCGGCATGCATGAAAACTCCTCGCGGGTTAGGTGATTTTGGTTTCTAGGACTGAGATTGCATTGCGTGCAGCTTCGAGCGCCTCGCCGAGTTTGCTGGGGTCCTTGCCGCCTGCCTGGGCCATGTTGGGGCGTCCGCCGCCGCCACCGCCGACGATCGGGGCGATTTGTTTGATGAGATCGCCGGCCTTGATGCCTTTCTTGATCACGTCATCACTCACGGCGGCCAATAGTCCGACCTTGCCGTCTTCCGTCCAGCCGACGACGACGACCGCCGACCCCGCCTTCTGCTTGACGCGATCGACCTGCGTGCGGATTGCATCGTCCGGCCCCGCAGGGATTTCGCCGACGATGATTGTAACGTCGCCGATCTTCGTCGCGCCGGCGAGCAGTTTGTCGAACGTGCCCGCTAAATCAGTGGCGGCACTTTTCTTGAGTTGCTGTTGCAGCTTCTTGATCTCGTCCTGCATCGCTTCCACGCGATTAGGTAATTCGTCGTATCGGCATTTGAAGCGATCGCTCAGCTCGGCGACGACGTTGGCGAGTTGTTGCGTTTGCGCGATCGCCTTCGGGCCGGTGACTGCGGTGATGCGCCGCACGCCTTTCGCGACGCCTTCCTGGCCGGTGATTTTGAATAGGCAGGCTTGGCTGGTGCGTTCCAGGTGCGTGCCGCCGCAGAATTCGACGGAGGTGGCGCCCCCACCAATCGCTGCGCTCATGGTGGGGCTTGCGGTCCCAACCATGACGACGCGTACCGGGTCGGGATACTTTTCGCCGAACACGGCACGTACGCCGGGAATCTGTTTCGCTTCGCTGAGCGGCATCGGTTTCGCGCTCACCGGCTGATCGGCGAGAATCAGCTCATTGACGAGTCGTTCGACTTCCGCGATCTCGTCGACTGTCATCGGCTTGTCGTGCGTGAAGTCGAAGCGCGTTTTGTCCGCATCAACGAGCGACCCCTTTTGCTCGACATGGTCGCCTAACACCTCGCGCAGCGCCCAGTTCATGATGTGCGTCGCGGTGTGATTGCGCATGGTGTCGAGGCGATCGGGATGGACTTCGAGCGTCGCCTGTTGCCCGGTCTTGATGACGCCTTCCCAGACTTTGCCTAGATGGAGCACACTGTCGCCAAGTCGCTTCGTATCGGCCACCTCAAACGATCCAGTCTCAGTCTTGATCCAGCCACGATCACCAACTTGACCGCCTTGTTCCGCGTAGAAGTTTGTCTTGTCGAGCACTAGGCCTACCTGGTCGCCGGTTTGCAGGCTGCCCGTGCCGACGAGGTTTTCTTTGACCCAGACCTGTATGAGTGACGAGTGACGAGTGGCGATTGGCGAGTATTTGGGCGTGTCGTCGGTTATCGGCAAATCGCCTTGCACGGCTGTGATGTTAATCGTCGGGCCATCGCCCTCGGACGATTCCTGATGCAAACGGATCGCTTCCTTGTAACCGGCCATATCGACTTGCACTCCTTCTTCGAATGCCATCTGTTGAGTGAGATCGATAGGAAAACCGTATGTCGTTTGCAGATCCGCTGCTTTGATGCCGCCGATCGTCTTGTTGAGCGCCAGCGCGTCATCGACTACTTTGCGGTAGAATTTCATGCCGCGAACGATTGCCTGGTAGAAGCTCTTTTCCTCATCGCGAATGATATCCGCGACCTTCTGCGGCTGCACCTTCAACTCCGGAAACGCCGCACCCATCTGCTCGACGAGCACAGGCACCAGCTTGAACAGGAACGGCTCGCGCAGGTCGAAGTACTGATAGCCATAGCGCACCGCGCGACGAATGACGCTGCGGACGACCGCGTCGCGCTTCTTGTTGCCGGGCCGCGCGCCGTCGGTGATGGCGAAGGTCGCCATGCGCAAATGGTCGGCGACGACGCGGAAGCCGATGTCGATCTTGTCATCGAGCTTGCCGCCGTACTTTTTGCCTGTCATCTTCGCGAACGCATCAATGATCGGCGTAAACACATCGGTGTCGTAGTTGCTGTCCTTGCCTTGCAGCACCTTGGTCACGCGCTCGAAGCCCATGCCGGTATCGACGTGTTGGGCGGGTAGTGGCGTCAGGCTTTTGTCCGGGTTGCGGTTGAACTGGATGAAGACGTTGTTCCAAATCTCGATCACGTCCGGCGTGCCCTTGTTGACGAGCGGGCCGCCGATTTTGTTGGGCGTGTTGTCATAGTGGATTTCGGTGCTTGGGCCACACGGACCGGTCTCGCCCATTTCCCAGAAGTTGTCTTTCTTGTTGCCCAGGTGAATGTGCGAATCGGGCACGCCGACCGCACGCCAAAACCCCGCGGCTTCGTCGTCGCGCGGAATCTTCGCTTCCGCATCGCCTTCAAAGACGGTGACGTGCAAGCGAGTCTTGTCGAGCTTCCACCATTCATCGCTGGTCAACAGCTCCCACGCCCAGGCAATCGCTTCCTTCTTGAAGTAATCGCCGAACGACCAGTTGCCGAGCATCTCGAAGAATGTGTGGTGATAGGTGTCTTTGCCTACATCATCGAGATCGTTATGTTTCCCGCCAGCCCGGATGCACTTCTGCGTATTGGCCGCCCGCTTGTAGGGCCGCGTTCCGGTGCCGAGGAAGACGTCCTTGAACTGGTTCATGCCGGCGTTGGTGAACAAGAGCGTTGGGTCATCGAGCGGCACGACGCTGGACGACGGCACGAAAGTGTGCCCGCACTTTTGCACGAAGAAATCGATAAACTGCTGGCGGATTTCGCTGGAGGTCGGCATGGAGAAATATCCCGATGTAACAAAAGACCAAGAAGACAAATACAAAGTACGAAGAGCGAAG
>CAMAUE010000034.1 GCA_945861245.1 Singulisphaera sp. GP187 | reverse complement strand
AGCGTGACCGAGCAACTCGAAGGCTACCGCTTCAGCGAGGCGGCGAGGACGCTCTACGACTTCATCTGGTCGGAATTTTGCGATTGGTATCTGGAGATGTGTAAGGGGCGGTTGAAGCAGGACCCAAGCCCCACCATGAGCGCAGCGATTGGTGGGGATCGAGCTGGAGTCCAGCGCGTCCTCGTCGGCGTGCTGGATGCGATCGTGCGGCTCATACACCCCATCATGCCGTTCGTGTCGGAATCGATCTGGAGCGCCCTCAACGATGTCGCCTTCGAGCGCGGCATTCCCAACGCCGACCCGGCGACGGAGAGCGTGATGATCGCGGCCTGGCCGGCGTTCCCGATCGAATGGCGCGATGCGGGCATCGAGATCAGCATGGCTCGCATGCAGGAGTTGGTGCGGTCGGTGCGTGAGGTGCGCAATCGCTACAACATCGAGCCGCGCTTACCGCTCGATGCGTTTGTGCGATGCGATGATGCGGTGGCGAGCGATTTTCGCACGCTGGCGCCGTTCATTCAGCAGCTCGCCGGTGTCGGGAAACTCGAGTGCGGCTTGAGCGTGTCAAAGCCGCCGCAAGCTGCGAGTCACGTGACGCCGGAGTTTGAGGTGTATGTGTCGCTGCAAGGCTTGATCGACGTGGCAACGGAAACGAAACGACTCGAGAAGCAGATTGCCGATAAACGCAAGCAACTTGCCGGCGCGATGGCGAAACTGGAGAACGCGAACTTCGTGAAGAACGCGCCGCCGGATGTGGTTCAACAGCAGCGTGAATTGATCGCCGATTTGCAAAAGCAGATCGCGACGATTGAAGGGAACATCAAGGATTTGCAACATTAACCGCTTGCGGCTTAGCGCTCGAGTGGCGCCGATTGAGCGCTAAGCCGCAAGCGGGGGAGTACACTATGACCCCCGAAGCCGCCATGGAACGCATCAATCTCATCCTTGCCCATGCGTGGATGGTGCGCCAATTTCTCAAACACGCAGACGAAGTGCAGGAAGACGAGGAGATGCTCGACGTCCACCGCATGATCTACGATTACAGCCGTGCTGTCGAACCCGCACGCATGCGCGGCGATGTTGCCGACTATTTGCATCGCGCTCGTGGCAAACTCTCGAAGCTTCGCAAAGTCGCCGAGTTCTTCGCGGCGAACTATCAGCGAGTGTCGATGCACACCAACTTTGAAATGGCCGCCGTGTCGCTAAAATTTGTCGTGCAGCAGATTGAAGAAGTGCTGGCGAGCGCTACCCCGCCTGCTCGAACGGCAGCTTCGGCACTGTCTTGAAAACGCACTTGTTGCGGCCGGTCTTTTTCGCTTCCGAAAGGGCAGCAGCGGCGAGGTGCTTGATCGTCTCGTAGTCGGCTTCGGTTCCCTCTTCCGCAATCGCAAAGCCGATACTCACGCGAACCGCAATAGTGTCATCCTTGAACACGAATTCCGTGCTCTCCACAGTCGAACGGATGCGTTCGCCCAGCACCACGGCTCCTTCCATGCTTGTCTCCGGCGCGATGACGAGAAACTCCTCGCCGCCGATTCTCCCGATGAAATCGACCGTGCGGACCGATCCGGCCAAGCATTTGGCGAGATCGATCAACACCTTATCGCCGCCCGGCAGCAGGTAGCGATCGTTGATGCTCTTAAAGTGATCGACGTCGATCATTGCGATGGAGAGAGCACACGGATAACGCTTGCGGCGGCGAAGCTCGCGCTCGGCCAATCGGTCCATCGCACGCCGATTCGGCAGGCTGGTCAGCGGGTCGGTGAGCGCGAGCTTTTCGAGCATCTTGTTCTTCTGCTCAAGCTCGTGATATGCTTCCTCCAACGCCTTGGTTCGGTCGGCGACGCGCGACTCAAGTTCGACGTTCACTTCCCGCAGCTTATCGTTCAGATCACGCAATTCGTACAAAAGCCGCGTGTTGCTTTGTTCGAGGAAAAAGGTTCTAGCCGAAGTACGCAATATATCGAGAAGGGTTTCCGAATGCCAGGGCTTGAGCATGAACCGAAAAACTTGGCCCTTGTTGATGGCGTCGATCATTTCGTCAAGGTCGGCGAAACCGGTCATCATCAGGCGGATGGTTCGCGGCGAGTTTTGGCGCACCCATTCGAGAAGTTGCACGCCGCTTACACGCGGCATTTTTTGGTCGGAGAGAATGATGTCGATTTCGTGTGCGTGGAATTCTTTTTGCGCGGCTTCCGCGCAGTCCACCGTGAGTACATCGAACTCTGGGGTTAGCAATAGCTTCAACGTGTCGAGAATGGACGGTTCATCGTCCACGACAAGCAACGTGCATTTATTCCGATTCACGCACGTCTCTCACAAATAATTAAAGTGCGGATTCTTGGCTGGGTGAAGAGAGTCTACCTTATGAACCCAGCAAAAGCAATTTAATTACGCCATTTTACCGATTTGCGTATACACACAACCACTGATTTGTTGCGATTTTGCAACAGGCCAATCGATCTGGCGTTAAGAAAAACTCCCAGAATCGCGGATTATTTGAATTCTGAAGCCCGCGTGGCCCAACGTAACTTGGCAGAGCGCGAGCGGGGATTGCTTGTCTGTTCGCGAAATTGAGCACGGACGGGATCATCTGACAGTTCGCCATAGATACCGGTTTCACGTCCTGTGCGGAAGGCCGACTTCACCAGACGGTCCTCGCCGCTGTGAAAACTGATGATCGCCGCGCGGCCGCCGGGCTTGAGTACAGCCGGCAGGACGCGCAGCAGATGTTCGAGATTCGCCAACTCACGGTTGACGAGAATCCGCAGTGCCTGAAATGTGCGTGCCGCCGGGTGCAGGATCCACTTTCCGGGCGTCGGGTGCAGGTGCCAATCTCGCTGATTCGTCGCGGCCTGGATGATCTTTGCGAGTTCGCTGGTCGTCGTGATCGGATTCTGCTCGCGGGCTTGCACAATCGAGCGAGCGATGACATCGGCGTTTGGCTCGTCCGCCAGGGTTGAAAGTTGTTCGGCCAATTCTTTCGCGCTGATCGTTGCCAGGAGTTGAGCCGCGGTGCGTCCGCGCGTGCGGTCCATGCGCATGTCGAGGGCACCATCGCGCGAATATGAAAAGCCACGCTGAGGATCGTCTACCTGCATCGACGACATGCCAAGGTCAGCGATCAGCGCGTCAACCGATTCGATGCCATGCTCCGCGAGCGCTTGCTGAACGCCCGCAAAGTTACCATGATGAAGGTGAAACGGATGCCCGACTGCCGCAAGGCGCTCGCGTGCTTTGGGGATGTTGTCGGCGTCCATATCGAAACCAACGAGGCATCCCGTCGGACCGACACGGGCGAGCAGCTCGGCGCTATGCCCCGCCCAGCCGACGGTACAGTCGACAACGGTCATGCCCGGCTTCGGATCGAGCACGCGCAGCACAGCATCCATCAGAACACCGCGATGCTCCCCAGCGGGAGTACTTCGCAGTCGCTGGCGTTGGCGTTCCTCGGGTCGTGGTCGATAGCGTTTCATGTTCAGTCATTGTAAGAAGTCGTGTCCGCCCGTTCAAAGCCTTCGTGTTTTACGAGAGTTTCGACGGTCTGCACATGATATCGAACCGAGTAGGTCCAGAACACCGTCACCGCCAAAACGAAGAATATCGCGCAGAAGCAGAGGCTCGAGAACAAAGCACACAGATCGCCCGAAGGATAGATGAGCAAGCCGCTGGCGGAATTCCATCCGGAAAAAACGCAAGCAACCATGAGAGCCCACGACAGCGGAACGAGGACCAGCAGTCGCGTCAGAAAAAAAACCGACGCGCTGGCGACACTGGCCAGCGCCGATCTGCTAATTACCGATGAATAAACGCCAGAAATAGCACAATGGTAAATGAGGTATCGCGCCATGGTCCAAGCGATGATCGGTAGAACCCCGCCGTGTGGTTGACTGCCTAACAGGATGACGACGCCAGGAAACAGCGTGAGCCAAATCGCGTTCAGGCGAGCCGTGATGCCGTCCACACTCTGCACGACGAAATCCGACGCGGTGATCGGCGTTATGCGCAGCAAATCCCAGGTGTGGGATTCCTTTTCGCCTGTAACCGTAGTACTTGCCCACACCAAGGCGGCAAACGGCAGGACGAATCCCGCGAGGCTAATCAAAGCCAACGCTAACGCCGACGTGCCGACGGCCCAGAAAAAAGCGCCAAAAAACAGCGCGAGTACCAAATCTGCTCGGCGTGAACGCGCGGCGCACGCACGAATTCCATACGCCTGAGCGACTCCACCACCCAGGCCGCCTCAAGGATGTGCCAAAGAAATAGGCACACCACCACGCCGCCGTAGACATATCGCAACCGAC
This sequence comes from Singulisphaera sp. GP187, assembly GCA_945861245.1. GTDB lineage: Bacteria > Planctomycetota > Planctomycetia > Gemmatales > Gemmataceae > SIAQ01. The sequence goes on along the minus strand of CAMAUE010000034.1, from coordinate 35,539 downwards.
GAATCCATGCGGAATCGACAGCGCGACGTAATTCCCAGAGGAGAATCGGCGACCCCATGTGACGGTCCCTTAGCATTTGATTAGGGAGGGAACCGCCGAAACGCGGAGAAGACAACATGAATTGTCGTGGCCTTTGCTCGGCGTGATGCGTTCGCGTGGGAACCTCCGAGCGCTAAGCCGCAAGCGGAATTCGCGGTTCGCCATCGGCGCGACTACTCCTGTCGCCTCAAGAAAGTTGTCGGTCGGCTTCAAGATGATGGGAGCCTGTAGAGACGGGCGCGGTGGTCGATCCTGAATGGCTTCACATCGTCTAACTGCGTGCTTGCTCCATCTCTTCAGCAAGACATTGGATCGCCTCGCTGGCGTGCAGGGCGATATCGCTATTGTCGGAATCGACGAGGCGATCGAGGTCAGGCCAAAGAAGCGTCAGACCTTCCCGTGCGATAAGGAGGGAAGCTTCAATGACCTGTCTAGCATCGTCCGAAAACATGGTTTGGCGGAACCAGTGCAACGAGCTACGTTCGCCCAACCTCGCCAGGGCGGCACGCGCGGTCTGTCTCACTTCGGGACAGGGATCACGCTTGCACTGCACCAGACACGCTCGGACGGCGGCACCGACGATCGGCTCCCACCAGCCCAAGCTACTGACTGCAGACATGCGAATCCGCGGATCCCAATCTTGGGCGGCGATTACCAGAAATTGTTCGGTCTCGACCGACGGATGCCCACGCAGGCTAAGGAGTATCTCCACATAAGGAAACCCCGCGGGCACGGTGGACTGGCGCGGCATGTCGGCAACGGCGCGACGCTTGGCACGCTTTTCCATCGCCACATTGGCGCGGGCATAATCACGCAGCCACGGTCCCACCCGCGAATCACGCGACCAGCGTAGCACCTCGATCATCAGCCCACGCTGCTCCAGAACATTCGGCAGCAACGGCAATAGCTCACGGGCGGCATTGACACGCATGTCGTTAAGGGCTTGCAGCGAATCCGTCAACTCCTGCCCCGCCATGCTCGGCAGCACGGGTAGGAGAATTTCGGATTGATTCTTGAGGAAGTCACGAATCTCTGGTTCCAGCGCAGCGATACGTGCGAGCTGCCAATCGATCGCTTCCTGCTCAGCAGGCTCATCGCGCAGGGCGAATCGAAAATTAGCCTCCCGGCGAAGCAATCGCAACGACTCAACCAATACACGGACGTGCAAAGGCGCCGGTCCCGTAGGACGATGATCCCAAACCATCTCGACCAATTCGCCGACCTGCGATTCCAACACGAGATGCGGCTGGATTCCCGATCGAAATCCGTCGATTGCACGAAAGGCAACGTGTAGCGCGGATCGGCCCATGGGAGTGTCTGGTTGTTTGAGGTAACCCGCAAAACCAAGATAGCAGATAGTTTCGATCGCGAAGAAATGCCCCAGCGGCGATTCACAAGCAACGGGAGCGCAGCCTAACAGATAAGGCAGACTCTCTTGCCGTTGAAGCATGCGAAGGTTGACAGCCAAGTCAACCCAGTACCAAGACTGATCGAGTAGGTTGTTGGAGAGCCGGCGTTCCAGCTGACGTTCGAGGATTTTCCCGGCCGCGTCCGTGCCCAATTCGGCGAGAGCGCGGACCTGGAAGAAATACTGTACGCCGGGACGCAATGAGGCTTCCACACCACGTTCATCACCATTCTCGAGTAACGCCCGGAAACGCCGTTTGGCCGATTCGACGGCGGCTTCATTTAATTGACCGGTCTGGAATATCTCAATATGTTGCCGCGACACCTCGGAGATCGCATCGTTGCCGCACCAATAACGCTGCCAACACCGCCCAAGCACGAAGCACGCGGCAAGGAGTAATGGCATCAATGTTGCCGTCAGGATGAGTGCTACCATCATGGTATCGGACCACCGTTTGGGTCATACGCGAGTTCACCTACAATGATGTCGCCGACAGACACGACATCCGCCACTGTTTTGTTCTACACCGAGCGGCCTGCATTTCCAATGGTCAGAGCCACGCACGAAGTAAGTGGTCTGAGTTCTCAGCAATTGTAATTCCCATCCACTTACTTCGTGCGTGGCTCTGAGCGAACTGCGCGCAATACAATCCCCGCATGTACCTCGGCATCGAAATCGGCGGCACGAAATTGCAACTCGGCCTCGGCGACGGAGCAGGCTCGCTCCATGCGCTTTGGCGTGGAACCGTCGTGCCAGGCGACGGCGCGGACGGCATTCGCCGGCAGATCGAGCACGCAATCCCCGAACTGCTCGCCAATGCCAATCGAGCTCGTGGCGAGATTCGCGGCGTCGGCATCGGGTTCGGCGGGCCTGTCGATGACGCCACGCGCTCTGTTATCAAATCGCACCAAATCCAGGGCTGGGACGGCTTCCCGCTCGCCGACTGGATTGGCGAGATCACCGGTGTGCCCGCAGTGATCGGCAACGACGCCGATGTCGCCGGGCTTGCCGAGGCACTCTTCGGTGCGGGCAGGGGACTCTCGCCGATCTTCTACATCACGATCGGTTCCGGCATCGGCGGCGGGCTAATCGTTGACGGCGAAATCTATCGAGGCATCGGGAGAGGTGCCGCCGAGATCGGGCATTTGCTCGTCAAAACCTACTTTTTCCATGACACAGCCAACTCTTTTGAATCTGCGCCTGTCACTCTCGAACAACTCGCGTCCGGCTGGGGCATCGCCGAGTCGGCTCGCACGGCGCTGGCCAATGACACCACGATCAAGTCGCTGGTCCGATCCGATTCGCCGTTCACGACCAAGCTGATTGTTGACGCCGCCGAGCAAGGCGATGCTTTCGCACAGTCAATTCTGAAGGACGCGTTCGATCATCTCGCCGATGCCTTGGTCCACGTCATCACGCTGCTCTGTCCGCAGCGGATCGTCATTGGCGGCGGCGTATCGCTGATCGGCGAACGCCTGCTGTTCAAGCCACTCCGTCGCGTCGTCGCCGAGCGAGTGTTCAAACCGTTCGCCAATTGCTACGACATCGTTCCCGCAGCACTCGGCGAGGAAGTCGTCCTGCACGGGGCGCTGGCCTTGGCACGCCAGCGGTTGGTGTGATAGAATGTTGCATAGCCCGAACTCGACGAGGTTTCCATGATTGTCGCTATTGCACCTCAAAAACTCATGATGAATGTTGACGAGTTTTTTGATTTCGTCAACGCTCCCGAGAACCGAAACCTGAGTTTCGAACTCGTGCGCGGGGAGGTTATCGAAGTGTCACGTCCAACTCGCATTCATGGCCGTGTCTGTGCAAGAACCGCGTTTAAGCTTGAACTCTACGCTGAGAAACGAAAAAAGGGCTACGTTGTCTCCAACGATTCCGGTGTTGTACTCGAACATGATCCGGGCACAGTGCGTGGCCCCGACGTGGGGTGGTACGAAGATGCGGAGGATTTTCAAGACCTGCCGAGAAAATGGGGCGACGTGCCGCCGCGCGTCGCCGTTGAGGTCCTTTCGCCGAACGACACGGCACGGTACATCACCATCAAAACCACCGACTACCTGGACAACGGCGTGGACCTCGTCTGGGTGATCGATCCCGAATCACGCACGATCACCGTCTACAGCAAAACGGGCGTCAAAAAGCTCACCGAAAAAAACACGCTCACCGGCGGCGACGTGCTGCCCGGCTTCCGCTGCAAAGTCGCCGACCTGTTCGTGCTGCCGCAAGCGGCGAAGAAGCCACGCAAGAAAGCATAACGTCACAGCTAACCGTTCAATCCTCCGACGTCAACATCTCGACCGCTTCGCGCAAGCCCTTGTGGCTCTCGAAAAACCGCTGCGACAGACTATCGAGCAGCGTCAATAGTTTCAGCAGATCATCGACACGCTGAAACCGCGTGCGGGCCGGTTCCTTCATCGCTTGGCCGCCGATCGCTTCCGGCGTCAACTCATCACGGCAACGGCGCAGCGTCGTCAGGATCGGGTCAATCTCGCGGCGTTTGCGCTGATTGGCCACGAGCGTGAACATCTCCCACACGTCCGCGAGCGATTCGTAGTATTCCTTGCGGTCGGCCTTCTTGTGCACCCGACGCACGAGGCCCCACTCAACGAGCTTCGACAGATTCATGCTGACGTTGCCTCGCGAAATGGCCAGGCGAGCCATGATGTCGTCCATCGACAGCGCGGACCCAGAGATGTAGAGAAGCCCGTGGATGCGTGCCATGGTCGGGCTAATGCCCCAGAGCGTGCCCATGTTGTTCCACAGTTCGACGAATTGATCCTCGACGCTCTCGAGGAGTTTTGGCAGGTCGGCGGCGCGAGTTTTCATAGTTTTTATTCCTTTCAGGAACAATTGAAAGTATATGGGGCTGACTTATTTTGACGAGCGGACGTAAGCCCGCTGATTCTACGTCGGGGAAGAATCCGCTGGCTTGCGCCAACCGCCTGCCAAAACACCGTGAACCTTGACGATGCCGTGAAAAGACAGATATTATTAAAGGTTCCACCAACGTTCTCCCGCGTACGAGGTTTGAATGGATTGCACCTGCGTTGTCGGCCTACAATGGGGCGACGAAGCCAAGGGTAAGATCGTCGATCTGCTCACTGCCGACCACCATATAGTGGTCCGCTATAACGGCGGCGCCAATGCCGGGCACACCATCGTCAAGAACGGCAAGACGTACAAGCTCTCGCTATTGCCGACCGGCATCCTCAGCAGCCATATGCAGGCGGTGATAGGCAACGGCGTCGTGGTTAATCCCGTGCGTTTTCTCGAAGAAGTCACGAACCTGCGAGCGGCCGACATCGCCGTCAGCGGCGAGAACCTTGTGCTCTCGAGCCATGCCCATCTCATCTTCCCGTATCACGTCGAGGAAGAACGCCTCGCCGAATCCGGGTCGCCGCAAGCCATCGGCACGACGGGTCGTGGCATCGGGCCGTGCTATCAGGACAAACTGTCGCGCACCAACGGCATTCGCGTCGGCGAATTGCACTACCCGGACCACCTGCGCGATCGGCTCCGCTACATCGTGCCTCGCAAGAACACGCTGCTGCGAGCGCTCTCGCCCGAAGCGAAGACGTTCGATGCCGACGCCTTGTGCGCCGAATACCTCGGTTATGCCGAACAGATGAAGCCGCACATCGCCGACACGTTTCAATTGCTTCATAAGGCGTTGAAGTCAGGCAAACGCCTGTTGTTCGAAGCCGCTCAGGGCAGCTTGCTCGACATCGACCACGGCACGTTTCCCTACGTCACGAGTTCCAGTAGCTCGACGACCGGTATTTGGAGCGGGTCCGGCGTGCCGGCGAAAAACCTCACGCGCATCATCGGCATCATCAAGGCGTACACGTCGCGCGTCGGTCGTGGGCCGTTTCCGACGGAACTCGACGACGGCCCGACCGGCCTCGGCGAGACGATCCGCCGTATCGGCCGCGAGTATGGCACGGTCACTGGGCGTCCGCGCCGTTGCGGGTGGCTCGACCTCGTCGCCGTGCGCTACTCGGCGACACTCGCCGGAGCGGACGAAGTGACCGTGATGCTACTGGACGTGCTGAGCGCGTTGGACGAGTTGAAAATCTGCACGGCATACGAACTCGATGGCCAGCGCATCGACTACTTCCCGGGCGACGCTTTCCTGCTCGAACGATGCAAGCCGGTGTATGAAACATGGCCGGGTTGGCGGTGCGACATCTCCGGTGCTCGTAAGCCCTCCGACCTACCTGCGGCAGCACGTCGCTATGTCGAGCGAATTGCCGAGCTGGTACAATTGCCGGTGAGCATCGTGTCCGTGGGCCCCGATCGCGAACAAACGATAATGATGAAATAATCTCAAGCCCGCAGGCGAGCGCAGCGAGCCTGCGGGCTTGAGATGAGCACAAGCTACCCCGCAGGCTCGCTGCGCTCGCCTGCAGGCTTGGTGACATGAATTGACCTTTTCACCAGACACCTTGAACCGCCTCGCCGCCGCCGGGCTTGATCCCGTCAAGCTGCCGAGGCATATCGCCATCATCATGGACGGCAACGGGCGCTGGGCCCAGGAACGCGGCAAAGAACGCATCCAGGGCCATCTGCAAGGCGTCGTCAGCGTTCGCCGAACCATCGAGGAATGCGCCCGCCTCGGCATCGGTCAGCTCACACTCTACTGCTTCAGCACCGAGAATTGGAAACGCCCGCAGCCCGAGATCGATTTCCTGATGGCGCTCCTGAACGAGTACCTTATTAAGGAACGCCCCGAGATCATGCGCCAGGACATTCGTTTCAGCGTGATCGGTCGCCGCGAAGGCTTGGCGGATTTTGTGTTAGCCGAGATCGACGAGAGCCTCCGCGTGAGTGCGAACAATCAGGGCATGACGCTCTGCTTAGCGATCAATTACAGCGGGCGCACGGAAATCGTGGATGCCGTGCGAACCTTGGCCGAGCGTGCCCGTGTCGGTACTCTGCGGCCCAGCGACATCGACGAAGCGACGATCGCCGACGCCCTCTACACGGCGGCGATGCCGGAACCGGACCTGTTGATCCGCACCGCGGGCGAAATGCGTATCAGTAACTACCTGCTTTGGCAGATTGCATATGCCGAGCTTTGGGTGACCGAAAAATGCTGGCCCGATTTCGACGAAGCGGCGCTGTACCAAGCCTTGCACGACTACGCCCGGCGAGAACGTCGCTTTGGCGGATTGAACATATGATAACCTTCGCACCGTAGAAATTGTCGCTTTTCCGAATCGATCATGACATTTCCGAGCCGCGACCGTAAGGGAGCGGCCGACAGGATGCCGTGCGGTTTATGTCGGCCGCTCCCTTACAGTCGCGGCTCGGAAAAACGTCAAATTCACCCTTGGGCTTCATGGTCACCTATGCTTCAAACTCGACTCTGGATGGGCGCCATCCTCATCGCGCTCACCATTGGGATGCTCGTCGGTGATCACCACTTCGCGCCGTGGTTCCCGTTCCTGTTGGCATTTCAACTGATATTGTCGCTGGCGGCTTGTCGCGAGTTCGTGGCCCTACTCGGCAAGGCACGATCACCGCAAGCAGGCCTGGCGTATCTCGGCGTGACGACACTTGTGCTTGCCAATTGGCTGCAAAACCTCCCAGCTTGCCGACCGATTTTCTGGACGATTCTGACCGGAATCCTGGCTGGATTCGTAATAGGTATTTTTTTATATGAGATGGTGACCTTCACGGAGCCAGGCCGATCCGTGGAACGCATGGCGCTTACCTGGTTGATCATTGCTTACCTGGGCTTGCTGCCTTGTTTTTTTGCCCAAATTCGCTGGCTGCCCAGCGACGACCAGGCTAACAGCGTACGGCTTGCCCTGGCGGCGTTTGTCCCGAAGTGTTGCGATATAGGAGCGTACTTTACAGGCCGACTGATCGGCAAACACAAAATGACGCCGACACTCAGCCCCAAGAAAACATGGGAAGGTGCGGTCGGCGGGCTAATCACGGCAGCCCTGGCAAGCATCGCCATCGATCGCCTGGCGCCATCGGCCATGCCCGTGCTGCATGCGAACCTCGTATGGGAGATCGGCTTCGGGCTCTCGGTCGGAGTCGCGGGCATGCTCGGCGACTTGGCGGAATCGCTCATCAAACGCGACTGCCAATCGAAGGACGCCTCCGCCGCCGTCCCAGGTTTCGGCGGAGTCCTTGATGTCGTTGATGCGATACTTTACTCGGCCCCTGTCAGTTTCCTGTGGCTCTACTTGTTGACATAACCATGAATGACACCACCTCGACTATCACGCTCAACGATCGCGACGAAGCCATTCAACTCTTTGGCAATCGCGACCAGTTCCTGCGCATCATTCGCGATGCGCTCAACGTGCGCATCATCGCCCGCGGCGACACCATCCAAATCGACGGCGAACCCACGTCTATCGAGCAAGCCGAAAATGTTTTCACACAACTTCGTCAGATTTTGCAGAAGCAACAGGTGGTGACCGCGGAGAACGTTCGCACGGTCCTTGCGATCGCGCAGCGGACCGACACGGCTTCGCTGGCAGGCGCATCCGCAGCCGCCGTCGTCTCGGCACCTGTCGCGGCGCTTGGCAACAACCGCGCGGTCCGCCCACGCACGGATGGACAGGCTCGCTACGTTCAATCAATGAAGGACAACGATCTCGTCTTCGCGATCGGTCCCGCTGGCACCGGCAAGACCTATCTCGCAGTGGGCATGGCAGTCAACATGCTGCGCCAAGGTGCGGTCAAACGGATTGTCCTCGTTAGGCCTGCCGTGGAAGCCGGCGAAAAGCTCGGATTTCTGCCGGGCGATCTCATCGCGAAGATCAATCCATACCTGCGCCCGCTGTTCGATGGCCTAAACGACATGATGGAGCCAGACCAGGTCAAACGCTACGTGGACAGCGACATCATCGAAGTCGCCCCGCTCGCCTTCATGCGCGGACGAACGCTCAACCATGCGGTAATCATCCTTGACGAGGGTCAAAACACGACCGTCGCGCAGATGAAGATGTTCCTTACCCGCATGGGCCACGGCTCCAAAATCATCGTCACCGGCGACGTGACTCAGATCGACTTGCCACAAAATATGCGCAGCGGCTTGATCGATGCGGTCTATCGGCTTGACAACCTGGATCGCATCGCCATTGTGCATTTGGATGAAAACGACATCGTACGACACCCGTTGGTTCAGAAGATAGTTCGCGCCTATGAGGATGACAAACCGCGAAGGAGAAAAAGCGAGCATTGACCATTTATACCTTTCACGGGTGAGTTTGACGCATTTCCGAGCCGCGACCGTAAGGGAGCGGCCGACAGGATGCCGTGCGGTTTATGTCGGCCGCTCCCTTACGGTCGCGGCTCGGAAATGTTTTGATCGATTCAGAAAAGCGACAATTTCTACCGTGCGAAGTATAAGACTCGCCGTAAACGGCGGGCTATTTGGGCATGACTCGCCACGGGTATGTTGCAAGCACTACGAAAGTTGCTGCGGAAATTGGGCCAGGACGGCCAAACGCGATCCACGTCACGTGACGCGCCGACTACGCGCCCAATTCGTGGCCATGTGTCGCTCACTCGCCTGGCGATCGTCACGCTGACGACGCTGTGCGTCGCGCTGCTCGCCATCGGTTGGGGCATGCCGATGCCCTATCGACTCGGCGAAACCTATCCATACGATTTGCGGGCACGTGTTGATTTCACCATTATCAATCACGTCGAACTGATCAATCAAAATCGCGATCGGCATCGTCAGGAAATCGAGAATCCCAAGGCCAAGCCGACAACCCAGGAGCGGCCCGTCTTTGAAAAATACCCGCGTGGCATGTTGCTCGTTCCCTCGAGTGAAGCCATCCATGATCGGCAACTCGATCTGCTGCGTGAAGAACATCAGTCCTATCTCGATTCCCTGAAATCGCGTCACCACTGGGCGCGCGGGCTCTCGATCTTTGCAATCCTGAGCTTGTTGACATCCATGGTCGCGCTTTACGTGATGCGGTTTCAGCCGGCACTTGCGCAGAGCACGGCGATGATTGCCGGCATCTGCGTGCTCGCGCTGGCGACGATCTCGCTCGGACTGACGCTGAGCCAGCAGCCGTGGAACGCGCTCCTGTTGCCGATGATGTTCACGGCCATGGTGGTGACACTGGCGTACAATCCGCAGTTCGCGCTGCTGATGACGTTTGCGTTGGAATTGGCGGTGACGACGATGCTTGGCGAAAGCGTCGGCCATCTGCTCGTGCATATGGGGGCGCTGGCGACGGCGATTCTGTCGCTCAAGCATGTGCGAACACGCACGCAGCTTGTCCGCGTCGCCAGTCTCGCGGGCGTCGTCGGCTTTGCGGCAACGCTGGCGACGGGCACGCTCACGGGCCAAACGTGGTCGCTCATCGTCACGGATGGCTTTCGCTGTTTCGTATGGGGCGCGTTATCAGGTTTTTTGCTTACAGGATTACTACCTATCATCGAACGGGTGTTCGGTTTCGTCACCGATGTGAATCTGCTCGAATTAGCCGACGGCTCTCATCCATTGCTTCAGGAACTGGTCCGCCGAGCGCCGGGCACGTATACGCATAGTATCACGGTCGCCACGCTCGCCGAGGCCGCCGCCGGCGCCATCGGCGCGAATCCGCTCCTCGTGCGTGTCGGCAGCTATTTTCATGACGTGGGCAAAATGCTCAAACCCGATTACTTCATCGAAAATCAAACTGGTACGAATCGCCATGACCTCCTCGAACCCGCCCTCAGCACGCTCGTCATCATCGGCCACGTCAAAGACGGCATCGCCCTCGCCCAGCGGCATCGCCTACCCAAACCGATCCTCGATTTCATCGCCCAGCATCATGGCACGACACTCGTCGAATATTTTTACCGCGAAGCCAAACGCATGCAAGAAGAAGCGGGGCATTCCTCGGCCGACCTGGAATCGAGCTTCCGCTATCCCGGCCCGAAGCCGCAGTCGCGCGAACTCGGCATCGTCATGCTTTCCGACGCCGTGGAAAGCACGAGCCGATCGCTGGCCAATCCCGCGCCCGGCAGCCTGCGCAAGCTTGTGCACGATCTGTTGATGAAACGTCTGCTCGATGGCCAATTTGAAGAAAGTGGACTAACGCTGACCGAATTGCATCTGATCGAAGAGGCCCTATCTAAGTCGCTGATCGCTCTATTTCATTCGCGCATCAAGTACCCGGAAGCGGAAACCGAGGCGAAGACGAAGGCGGCGTAATTGTTTAGCCGCGACGCGCAGCGGAGCGCGAAGATACGATCACGCTCCGCTGCGCGTCGCGGCTAAACACTAACGCTTAAACGCAAACTCAAGCGTGTTCATCAGGGTCCAGGCGATGTCCTCGGCGGCCTGGCGGCGCTGCGAGGGATCACGCCGCAGATGCTCCAGCGATGCCTTGCGTTCGGCGTCCGATGGAAAGCGGCTGAAGAACGCCAAGTACAAGGCATCCAGCAGTTCCATGTCGTCCTTTTTCTCGCGTACCCAGCGGGCGACGTTGCCACGCTCGTGCGTCAATTTCTCGTGAATCTCTGGCGAATTCAAAAGGTGCAGCACCTGCGACACGCTCGGCTCGACGACTCGCTCGCATTCACACGCGGTGATGCGTTGCGGTCGGCCATAGAGCTTCAGAAAATAGTGTGGCAGCTTGCTGTCCCAGAGCTGAATCGCTCGTGTGCCCGGCGCGGCGCCGCTGAATCGCTCCGGAACGCCCAGTGTTTGGCTGACCATATCGAGCATCACTTCCGCATCGATTCGGCGAAAGAGGCTGCGCGAATAATTCTGCTCGTCCTTCTCGTTGGTGGTGTTCGGCGTGGCGCTGAGTTGATAAGTGCGCGACCGCACGATCGCCCGCATCAATTCCTTGACATCATACTTCGAGTCCACGAGATGCTTGGCGAGCGCGTCGAGCAACTCCGGGTTGCTCGGCGGATTGGTATCGCGCACGTCATCCACTGGCTCGACCATGCCGCGACCGAGGAAATGCGCCCACAGCCGATTGGCGAGATTGCGGGCGAACCACGGATTCTTGGGCGACGTCATCCAGTCGGCGAGAACCAAGCGGCGATCGCCTGCCGTCGATTTCTCGGGCTGCTTCATGCCAAGCGCATGCGCGAAGACGGCGTCACCTGTGCGCGGATGCTTGCTCTGCGGATCGCCGGCGGCTTGCACGCTCTCGCCCCGCGCGGATGGCCTGAGCGACATCGGTGTGAAGAACGCGGTCATGCCGAAGTAATCGGTTTGGCTCCATCGGTCGTAGGGATGGTGATGGCATTCCGCACAGGCGATGCGAATGCCAAGCAGCACCTGCGACAGCGAGCTGGCAGCCTCGCCCGCCTTCGTCACGACCTTGTAATAGCTCGCCGGGCCGATCTCTTCGAGCGGGCCCTCGGCTGTTAGCAACTCGCGAGTGAACTGGTCGAACGGCTTGTTCTTGGCGATGCTCTCGCGAATCCAGCGATAGTAGGCATACGCCTTCTTGTGGCCCAGCGCCTGGCGATCTACACGCAAGAGGTCCGACCATTTCAACGCCCAATAATCGGCGAACTCGGGCCGATCCAGAAGTTCATCGACGAGCGTGGCACGCCTGTTCACATTTTTATCGGCGAGAAAGCGTCTCGCCTCGTCAGCCGTTGGCAGCGTGCCGATGAGGTCGAGATACACGCGGCGGAGGAAGTCGCTGTCGCTGGCGAGGTCCGATGGCGCGATGTTGAGCTTCTTGAGTTTCGCGACGACATGGGTATCGACAAAGTTATTTGCCGGGAACGCGGGATAATTCGCGATGACTTGCGGGCGCGGGATGATCGCGCGAAACGTATCGACGCAGTTGGCGTAGTTCGCCATCACCGCGACTTCGCCCGGCGTCTGGCCCGCGTTGACGACGCCCTCGGCACTGACGCTCGCCAGCGCTTCGTTGTTGACAAGAAAGCGTGCATGCCCGGTCACGTCGATCTCGCGATCATCGGAAAAGGTGGCGACAACGCGCAGTTGCTGGGTGTCCTTCATCGCCAGCAACCGTTCCTTCGGCTCGACGCGAACGCGGACCACGGTCGGCGCCTTCGGATCACCCATCGGCGTCCCGGCGGCGATCCAGCCGCGCAACAGGTCGTATTCGTCGGTCCCGGCGCGGATGCGAATGCCACCGCCGTGCGGCATTTGGCCTGACGCCTTCAGCAGCAGCAGACTCGATTCCGGCGAGGCATGAAGGACGCGCCGGCCACGTGATTCCTTGACAATCGCATAATGATCGTAATCCGGATCGGACCCGAACACGGCCAACTTGAACCCATTCTGCCCCTGCGAATAGCCGTGGCAGCCCGACGAGTTGCAGCCGAATCGGCTCAGGAGCGGGATGACATCATTCTCGAAATGAAAGGCATGTGGTTTGGCGAAATCACGCACTTCGACTAGCGTCTTGGCGGATAGCCCCTCGGCACTGACGACGACCTCCGCCTTGCCATCAGCGAGTGGGCGAATCACGCCAGTCTGGGTGATCTTGATGAGGCTGGATTGTTTCGTTTCATATTTGGCGGAATGCGTCAGATCGACGAGTTTGCCGTCCTTCGTTGTTCCCGTCACAAGCACACGCGAAACGGTTGTTGGGCCCGAAAGCTTAATCAGGCGAGGCGACACGGTCAATTCGATGATTTTGTCCTGTCCGCAAACAAGGCCGATCGGGATATGAGTCAATAGTAACGCGATGAGCCAACAGGATATTTTGGAGTGCATGGAATGATCTCAGTTCGAGGGAGCGATGGCAGGTATGGAATAGTTTACCATTCTCCCGAATGTTCACAAGGACAAAATTGCCGGTTCGTGCCGAACTATTGAAATGCCGCCGATTGCGAAACGCCGATTTAGATGCTACAATCATCAACATCCTATTATTGTTATCCTGGATCTCACCAGCAAGATCCAGGTTAATCGAAGTTTGCACACTGAAAGGTTACGATGATGATCCAGGCTTATTGTTCATGGGGGTTCTGCGCGGCGATGGCGTGTTTCCTCGTCGTCATGCCGACGTCGGTCCGAGGGCAATCCGCGCCAGCCGTCGAATTGGCTCAGCAAAAGAAAGACGACGCGAGCCGATTGCAGAAGGAACTGGACGCACTCAGAGCTGAGTACGAACAGCGAGCGAAGGATTTGGCCAAAGAGCGCGAACGGGCAGAGAAGAAGGAAAAAGAGAAGTCCGCGAAAAGCGTGAAGGAAACGAAGAATGTTGACAAGGAAATTCTTGAGCTTGAGAAGACGCTGCAAATGCTTCGTCGCGACTTTGAAAAGCTGAACAAAGAATTGGACGCGCGACGCAAAGGCGGCGAGGGCGGTCCTGGGTCGAAAGGGCCGAAAATCGGCGAAGCGCGTCCAAAGTCCGAGCCTTCCGCTCCGCCTCGCGTGATCTACGTGCCCGTGCCTTATCTGCCCTATCCACCGTTCTTTCAGCCATTCCAAATGTACTCTCCGCTGACGCTGCCGCGTCCGTGGTGACGTCCAGGCGACGCAGCGGATCGCGAATAATCCCGCGCTCCGCTGCGCATCACGGCCAACGGCGGATACTATGAGAGTATGAGCACTCTCGAATCGAAACGCGATTGTCTTGTGGAACTACTCCGCGCCATGGGGCAAGTCGCTGTCGCTTTCAGCGGCGGCATCGACAGCACCGTCGTCGCCAAGGCGGCTCAGATTGCGCTCGGCGAATCTGCAGTCGCCGTCACCGCGGACAGTCCAAGCGTGCCACGTGCCGAGATCGCCGAAGCCAAGCATCTCGCCGAGCAGATCGGCATTCAGCATCGGATCGTGATGACGGGCGAATTCGCTAATCCCGATTACACCAAAAACGACGGCACGCGCTGCTACTTCTGCAAAGACGAACTCTACACGCAAATCGAAAGCCTGCTGCCCCAACTCGAATGCGACATCATCGTCAGCGGTGCCAATCTCGACGATCGCGGCGACTACCGCCCCGGCCTGATCGCGGCGGCGGAGCATCGGGTGCGGCATCCACTTCAAGAGGCCGGCTTTACCAAGGCCGACGTCCGCGCTCTCGCCCTGGCGTGGGGCCTGCCGACCTGGGATAAGCCGGCGTCACCGTGCCTGTCCAGCCGACTCGCGCCGGGCGTCGCCGTCACGCCGGAACGCACCGCCCGCATCGAGGCTGCCGAGGCACATCTCAAACGGCTCGGCTACCGTGAATTCCGCGTCCGCCTGCATGAAGGCGAGTTGGCACGCATCGAAGTCCCGCCCGACGGTTTGGCGAAACTCGTCGAACCCAACGTGCTCGCCGACCTGGTAAAATACCTAAAGTCGCTCGGCTTCCGCTACGTCACGCTCGACCTCGAAGGTTTCCGCAGCGGGAATCTGAACGACTTGATACCGTTGACGATGCGAATGCCGACATTGTCAACCATTGATAGGAGAAAATGATGAGTGGTGATTCGATTCGTGAATTGGTGCGTGCTCAACCGTTCGAGCCGTTTGAAGTCCACCTGTCCGGCGGCGAGGTTCACCGCGTCGAACATCCGGAACAAGTGCTTATTGCCGGGAGTCAGCTTTACCTCTACTATCCCGAAACCGACCGCGTGGCTCGCTGTTCGCTTCTGCACGTAACCAGCCTGGAATACACGCAGAGAACATCCACCAAGAAAAAAGGAGGCAAGCCATGAAGCCATTGCCCGCGAACAAAGCACTCGACAACTACTTCTTTGAAGCACGCTGCAAGCTGCTCGACGTCGCCGCCATCCTTGACCGCATCAATCGCGGCCAGGATACGGGCGAAGTGCTCGGCAACGATCCACGCCTGGAGAAGGTCCGCAAAGCCCTCGACGTGCTGCTCGACCAATCCGGCGGCCGGGCGGAGCGCATCCAACAGGTCTTCTCGCTCGATTACGATCCAACGTGGGAGAAGCCGAAGCCGCGGTATTGATATTCCAAGACCGAAATCCCAATCAATATCGAATTCCAAATAAGAACCTATCGCTTCTCCAGCTGGGTCACCGGCATTGTGCGGAAGAACACGCCGTTGCCGCCGGTTTGCTTCGCTTCGGTGTCGTAGAAGATCGTGCCCAGCGTATCCGCGTTGATTTCGACAGTGCGCGGACAGGCCCGGCCGCCGATGGCGCGAGCGGGGTTATAGAACTCGACGGGCCGGTCGAGGTCCCAGGTCTTGCCGTCGTCGCGTGACACGATGAAGTGGATCTTCTCGCCGCCAACGCCGGGGCCGACGATCTGCGACGCAATCAGCCAGCCGTTCTTGAGGGCGATCATTTCATGCCGCCAACCTTGTGTCGAGACATCGGGGAACGGTTTGATCGCATCCCAGGTCTTGCCCGCGTCCGTCGAGCGTAGTCCCTTGCCGCTGACGAGCGTTCCCTTGGCCGTGCGGACGATTGGCGTCAGGCCGTGATTTCGTCCGTCGCCGAAGGGCGTTTCGGCACCGGTCTCGGGATTGTAGACAGTCGTGCGATCCATCAGCGGAATCAGCCAGGCAGTCGGCGTCAGTTCGACGAACGGATGCCGAATTACGCTGCCGAGCTTGGCGTCCTTCGGTTTGGCGAGGCTCTTCGGCTCGCTCCAGGTCAGGCCATCGTCGCTGCTAATCGAGTAGGCGATATGGCGAGACTTCGGACCATTTTCAGCGGTATACCAAACATTCCACGCATGCACGAGTCGGCCATCGGCCAGCGTCGTCAGCGAACCGGGGTAGACTTGCGTGTTGACGGTATGGGGAAACAGCGTCGGCTTCGACCAGGTTTTGCCTGCATCGGTGGAACGCGTCATCAGATACGGCTTGTATTCACTTTTGCAATAAACCGCGACGAGCGTGCCCTTTTTGCTCACGCACAATGCGGGATGGATATGCCCGCTGACACCCGTCTCGATCCGCACCGGCACGGGTAGAGCGGAATCCTGCGCGACGGCGGTCGAAATCGTGCAGCCCAATGCAACGGTCAAAATCAATATGTGTCTCATGGCGTCTCTTGTCCGGGCGACTTTGGGAAAGGTCGGCTCAGTCGTTGCCAGGTAGACTATACACCTGCAATGCGATGGAACAGGCCATGAGTTGTGTCAAGCGCAGGAACGTCGCCGCTCCTTCAGGTGCAACACCGTTCGTTTCGCGGAGAGGTTTGATTCCAACCGCACCGTGAGATGTGTAAACGTGCACAACAGCTTGATCGCCGACAACAGTTGTATTACGAGCCGGAAGCGTAAGCGACGGATTGGAAATAACCGTCGCTTACGCTTCCGGCTTGTATATCGAAGGAAGGCGGTCAACACCTTACGCCACCCAATCGAAAAAGCCGAGGCTCGCCAGGCCCGCCTTCAGCTTCTCGTGCTGGCCCGGCGTCAGTCGCGCGTGCGGCAATCGCGGCGGGCCGACAGGGACGCCAAGCAACTCCATCACCGCTTTCGCCGCTCCCATGAAGCCCAGGCTCGCCAGCAATTCGATCATCTGCACCGATCGATACTGTTCCGCGCGGGCGGCGGCGAGGTCGCCCTTCGCAAACGCCGCGATCACCCGATTATAGATAGGCCCGGCAAAATTATACGTGCTGCCGACCGCGCCGACCGCGCCAAGCGACAAGGCCGCCAACAGGTACTCGTCGGTTCCCCACGGAATATCGAATCGCCCACCGGCAACCCGCAAGAGGCGTTGATAGGCCATCAGATCGGGGTTCGTGAACTTGAGGCCCGCCAGCGTCGGGATTCGTGCCGCCCCGATTTCGAGAAACTCAGGCATCGAATAGTGAACGTTGGTCATGATGGGAATGTCGTAGAAGTAGTACGGCAATCCCGGCGCGGCACTGGCGATCTCCGCACAGCAATCGATGAGGAGGTCCAGCGTCCTCGGCTTGAAGTAACTGGGCGACAGTGCCGCAATCGCGCTGGCACCGAGCGCCTGCGCTTGCGTCGCCAGAGTGCGCGCATCGGCAATGCAGTTCGAGCCGACGTGGACGATCAAGCGCATCGGCGTACCTTGAATGACCTCGCTCCAGCGGCGGGCGACGGCCAGGCGTTCCTCGACCGTCAGCGAATGGCTTTCTCCCGTGCTGCCACAGACGAAGACCGATTTCACGCCGGTGCGAAGAAGGTACGCCGCCTGTTTTTCGATCGCGTCCAGATTCAACCCGCCACTGGCATTGAACGGCGTATGCGTGGCGGCGATCAGACCGATTAGTTTGGTGGTCATTTGGATTTATCCTTTTTTGTAATAGCCGGATAGCATTTACCGATTTCGTTTAGCCGCTCGCCTTTGGCGAGCGCGGACCAACACGGCACCACACGCTGATCGCGCTCGCCAAAGGCGAGCGGCTAAACAGTATCAGCAACATTTCTCCGCGGCTTAATCAGCAACACCAACGCAATGGAAACAATCGCCGCACTCGCAAAGATACCGAAGATCACATTGAGCGGCACGGCGCGATCGCGCATGACGCCAAAGCCCCAGTCGGCGAGGCCGCCGCAACTGATGCTGACGAGATTCATGATCCCGTAGCCGGTGGCACGCAATTCAGGCCGAACGATCTGCGATAGGATCGGCATATTGTTGCAGTCGAAGAAGCCCCAGCCGAGCCCGAAGAGGACCAGAAACGCGACGGCCATCGTGAGCGTGCCCGCGTTACCGACTCCGAAAATCGCCGGAACGATCAGGCCCATGCCGATGGCGCTGACGAGGATTCGGCCACGCTCGCTGTGGCGCATCCAGGCGTCCGCCCACCAGCCGCCGACGAACGCGCCGAGGATGGCGGCAACCTGCCAATAGAGCGTCGCCGCCACGCCTGCCTCGCCCTGCCCGATGCCGAATTCGCGTTTCAAGATCGATGGCATCCAGTCGCGCACCACCCAGCCCGCGAGCGCCGGCAGAGTGAAGTAAAGCACCAGCAAAACAAACGAGACGTTCGTGACCAACTCCTGCGCCGCCCGCAGTGGTGTTGGCCTCGACATATTAGTTTTCGCCTGACTCGTTGGAGCGTCCCGCAAGTAGAACGCGAGCGGCACCGCGTAAATCATGCCCACAATCCCGCATGCATCGAACGTGAAACGCCAGCCCAGGCTTGGCTCGTCGGCCACATGCCCCGCGAATCCGCCGGCGATAACGCCGCAGTAGATCGCCATTTGATGCAACCCCACGGCTCGCGATCGTGTCGAACCAACGTGATAATCGGCGATTAGTGCCAGTGCCGCCGGGATGTAGAACGCCTCGCTGATGCCCATGAGCGAGCGGGTCCAAAGCAGTTCATTATAGGTCGCCACCTGCCCGGTCCACCACGTCACCCCGGACCAAACGAACAGACTGCCGCAGATCGTAAACCGTCGGCTGAAGCGGTCGGCCAGGTAGCCGCCGATCGGGCTGAGAAACGCATACACCCACTTGAACTGCCCGAGCATGAAACCCCAGTGCGCGTCGCTCCCGATGGTCGGGATGTCGGCCATGACCGAGGCCTGCATCGCCGCCAGCATCTGCCGATCGAGATAGTTCAACAGCGCAACCGGCATCAGCAGAACGACCACCAACCAGGCGGTTCGCGACATCGTCGGTGATTCCAGTGCGATTGACACGCTGCGGCTCCCAGGCGAACCCGATGTTCGTTTTGATCGTCTCTTGAAACATTATCCGCACCAGGGCCAAATGGGCGATATCAAATTTGTCCGTAATCCGTGGCAAAAAACGCCTGCAGACAAATCCAAGCCGATCAAGCTGCTTGGATGGCCACTGTGACGTCTTGGTCCCTGCTCATGACTGGAGTATGATTAATAAATCGCAGTCCACAGTCAGTTCTTGCCAAGGACTAATGACTAAGAACTAAGGACCAAGCCATGGCTGAAATGACAATCCAGTTGCGCATCGACCCGAACACGGGGAAGAAGGATATAGTCATTAGCCTGGATTCCGATGCTGACATGTTGCCTCACGAACACGAGGAGCAACATCGCCGGCTCGTCGAGAAACTCCTCGAAGGCGGCATGATCCAGGCCTCCGAACTCGGCAAGATTGTTGTGGAACGCGAGGAAGAAACGCCCGTCCCGATCTCGAACGAGCAACCGTCCGTGGTCCGTGGTCCGTCGTCCGTCGTCCGTGGTGCGTGATTGCGAGCCGATGGCGATGGGTATCCTTCGCACGGTAGAAATTGTCGCTTTTTCGAACCGATCAAAACATTTCCGAGCCGCGACCATCAGGGAGCGGCCGACATAATCCGCACGGCATCCTGTCGGCCGCTCCCTGATGGTCGCGGCTCGGAAAAACGAAAAACCAACCGTCGAAAGTATTCGGACCACCGATGATCCTCCACTTCCCCACCTTCGATATCCTGCGACTCGCGCTGACGACCGGTGCTGTGCCCGAGGACGTACGCGTTGCGCCGGTGGGCTACGTCGATGGGCCGGATCGCACGCTTCAGGTCGAGCCGAGCGTGCCGATGCCGGAGCAATCGCTCAAGGCCCTGCGTCGGCTTGGCGTTCAGTTCCCGAAGCAGACCACTCTCGATCAGGCGTCGAGGGCTGAGCACTGGCTGCAACTTTTTCCCCTTGCGCGAGACAATAGGCCCACGGAAATCGACGCCCAGACGCCCGTGCTCTTCGCCCTGCTCGCGGAGGCATCGCTCGGCGAACTGGCGACAGAGATATTGCGACTCGGCAACGATCGGCAATCGTTTCGCCACATCACGAGCGATGCCGGCCCGCCGATGACGCTGCTGCGCGTCATCGGGCCGCCGTACTATTCGCTGTTGCTGGCGCTGGAGCAATCCGACTCACCTGGCGTGCCGATTGCGTATCGCGAGGTATCGCCGCGCGTGTGGGTGAGGATTGGTTACGCGCATCCGCTGGGCGAGCAGATCAAGCCGCCGATTGGGCAGGTATTGTTGCTGAGCGAACCGCGCGTTTGGCAGACGATGCCCGAAACGGCCTGGCAGGACATCTACGAGGTGCTTGACTTCGCCACGCCGGCGACGCCGATCGCCTACGCCGACGCCCCCCTGCCCTGCCGCATCCCCGTATCGATCGCCCTGACGCGCGCCGGCGGCAACGACGTGGCGGAACTCTGGGTGCTTCGCGACCCCGCCATCGCCCAGATCGAGGACCTCGTCCGCACGGCCGACAACGACCTGATCGCTCGCTTCGCCTTCGCCGTCGCCCAGTCAGAAGGCAAGCGCACCGTCGTCTTGCGTGTGCGGCCATCGAAAGCCGCACCGCCTGCGATCGTTCTCGACGCTCTCGGCTATCGTCCCTATCTGCGCATTCCGAATCTGTACCTACCCGTCGGCACGGCTCTGCGCCCGCCATTGCGCCGCGACGCTGTAATCGCACTCCTCGCCGAGGATCGTACTCGGCTAACCTGGCTCGCCCCGACCGCGAACGGCGGATTCACGCCAGGGAGCGTGCCGGAGGATGCGTTCCGCCCGTTGTCGGAGTGGGTCGATTACATTCTGGATCATGAGCATCAAGCGATGGCAGCGTGGATCGGCTCGTCGCAGTTTCAGTTCGAGAGCTTCATTTGCAGGGACGATGCCGAGAAACCGAAAAAACCAAAAGACCCGCCGCCACCAAAGAAACCCGGCGATGGCCCGGGCAAGGAACGCGATACGACCGCGGCGATAAAGCCAACCGCCTTGCCGACGCCCAAGCGGAAAGATCGCACGGACGAAGGCCACACCGATGACGCGCCCAAGGCGACGCCGAGCGAGTGGGAGCAACGTCTACACGCCGTCGAAGCGGACTACAGCCAACTGACGACGCCATTGGAAGACGCGGGCCGAAAACCGCTGTGGGTCGAGATGGCTCAACTCAACGGCCTACTGGCGCGAACCAGCGATGAGGCGATCTGCTGGGCGAACGCGATTTGGGAGGATGCCAACCCACACCTCGATTGGCTGCGGGACTGGAGCCAGGCCGACGGCAAGTCGCTTGGCGCCGCCATCACGCGCCTGTGCAAAATCCCGACGCCGATGCACGCCGATCTGCAACGCCTCGCGGCCAGCCTGATCCACTTGGCGACATTACCAAGTGTGCCCGGCGATCTAGCCACGTCGCTCGATCACGCCCAGCGATTTCTCGAAAAACACGAGTCGCACCTCGGCGTGAGACCGCTCTGGTTGGCCTGGCATGCGCTGCACAAACTCGCAGGCAACGACGTGCTACTGCTGGCCCGCGCTCGCGATCGCATCCTCGAACGACTCTTCGCCCACGGTCTCTCCGCCGACCTCGATCTGCCGACGTTTCTTCGCTATCACGGCATCAACGCGAACCAGCGCTTCACGCAGGTCCGCGACAAGGTCGTGCGGCTGCATCGCATTGTCCGCGATTGGACCAAGACCGGCACAAATCCCGTCACGCACACGCTCGCCTATGTCGATCTCATGTTCGCCTTCGGCCTTGCCCGCTTGGGCGAGGTTGCCGAGGCCCGCAGGCTTCTGCACGACGCCGCCGCCGAACTGGAGCATGCCGACGAGGTGCACAGTTGGCTGTACGCCGCGTTCGCTTTTCGCGTGCAGCAAGCGATCGACAGCAAAGTCGCTGGTCAACGCCTGCCTGAAGTGATGCTCGACCTGCTTCGTGAGATCGAGTCGCCAGGCTTTCTGCAACACCTGCCCAAAGGCAATGCACGCGATGACGCCAAGCAGGTTCAGCAAACGCTACGTCTCAAGATCGACCGCGTACGCCAATATTCACGCATCCTCGAACCGGTCGAACGCATAGCGGCCTATGAACGATGGTACGGTACGCACACCGACGAATTGACTCAGTCGCTCACGGCCCTTGCCGAAGAATCCGACCGTGCCATCGTGATTCAGCGCTTGCAAAAGCTGATGACCGGCAAACAGAAAATCAAAGGCTTGCCCAATGCCGAGTCGCAAATCATCCTGACGGCGTTGCGTCTCGCGCCGCGCCTGGGCCAGGCGTTCGGCGAGGAGGTGCTCGACCGCGCCGCCGTTCTCATCGCCAAGGAAAAAGACGCCGAGCGCGTGGCCGAATTAATCGAAAAAAGTTTGTTCTTGGCTGGACAATACGATCGCCGCGAGGACTTGCAACGTTTGGTGACGCGATTTCAGGAGATGCTCGAAGGCCCGTGCCGGCTGCCGTACGACAAGCTCATCCGCGTCGTCGCCGACAGCTTTCGCGGCCTGCGCAAGTTCGGCCTGCGTGACGAGATATTGCAGCTACTCCGGCGTGTCGAGGCTGCCATCGCCGGCGACCCGGACCTGCGTGGCACGGCAGTCCAGGCGGGCCGCGTTGTCGCTCAACGGCATTGCCTGCTGCTCGAATTGGCCTGTGCGTGGTTCTACTTCGGCGAAGAATCAATCGCGCGAAAGATGCTCGACCACGCCCGCGATCAGCTCTATCGCAACGAGCTTTACTGCGTGCACCAAAACGAACTCGCCTGCGGCTACCTTACCGCCCTCGGATATGCCCCGATCGAGTTCGCTGTCGCCCGGGTCATGGAGTTCTACCGCAAAGCCGAGGGCGTTTACGACATGTGGACCACGCAAACGCACTTTTCCTTGAGCCGACTGATGGCCGTGGAGGCAACCATCCTCGCTTTGGTCAACGAAGACATGACGCTCGACCCGCAAGCCCGCAAACGCCTCGACGAGGAGGAGTATCTCATTCGCCGGCGGATACACAAGGATGTGCGTGGTTCGTAGTCCGTGGAAAAGCTGGCCATTCGCCGCGTTCCTGGGAATCGTCTATGGTCCGTCGGTGGATGTCGCTAGCCGTTTAGCCGTTCGCTTTTGGCGAACGCCACATCGCCGCCGTACAAGAAGGGATTGGCGCTCGCCAAAGGCAAGCGGCGATAGGTGATGTGGGCGGTCGTGCGTTCAACCTAATTCGCGTCCTGACCCTTTTTCTCCGAGTCTTGATTGAGACGTTTGAGGATGACCTGGGCAGCGGAGAGGTAGTCGGAAGCAGTAGCTTCGAGGATGCGGATGCCGCCGGCGGGGCCACGCGAGAGATAGCAGGTCAGCAGGATGCCTTCGGGAACCTGTGCGACGCTCTGCTTGAGTACGCCGCGCTCTTTGAGTTGCGTATCGAGCGGCAGATTGGTCGGTGAAGCGTTCGCGGTCTGGGCCGTCGACAGGGGCGAGCCTTGCGACTGCCAACCGATTATCGGCGTGAACGGCGGCGTGGCGCTGTTGTCGCGGAGTCGCTCGACGCGTGGCGTCGTGGAGGCACCGGGGAAGCCGGGCATCGTCGACGTCTGCAACGCTTGGCCTTGGCGCGCCCAGTCGGCGGTCGGGCGTGGTTTGCCGTCGTCGTCGATGGCGAGCGGTCGGCCCAACGGCCCCTGGGTGCTCATCGCTGCGAGGCCGGCGTTGTTCGTTCCGGAAAAAGCCGTCGGAATCGCCGGCACGCCGCCCTGTGGAGGTGAAACGAGGGTGCCGGTCATCGCTTGCTGCTGATTCGGGATCGGCATGGCAGTCGGTGGAGCCAGGATACCTTTGAGCGGATCGTGGCCCACTTGCGTACTCGAATTATGGGAAGTCGAACATCCCGTGAAAACGGCGCATGTCAGGGCAATCGAGCCGATCACGAGGGATCGACAGGTCTGTCGGGCCATCATCTTTCGCCTATTCTGCCGATCTTTCGACATTTGGCGTGTCCGCCGATCTTGTGGGATGTCAATTCTCCAATAAAAAGAAATCGACACAAACAAACGGGAACTTTAACCTATTTGTCCGTGGTTCGTAGTACTTCGTCGTATGACCGTGGTCAGTGGTCCGTGGCAAGAAAGCACAACCGCTTTTGCTACGGAACACTGACTATGGTCCACGGGTAACAATTTCGGAGATACTCGACAATGGCATCTGCCAACATTGCAGTAATTGGCGGCGACGGAATCGGGCCTGAAGTAACCGAGCAAGCGATTCGCGTCGCTGACGCTGCCCTTAAACGTGAAAACGTCACCTACACCTGGAACCGCTTGCCCTGGGGGTCTGCGTACTACAAGCAGACCGGCAAGATCCTGCCCGACGACGGCTGGGACACATTGTCTAAGCACGATGCCATCCTGTTCGGCGCCGTCGGTTCACCTGATGTGCCCGAAGTCGTTACCGTGCACGGCTTGCTGCTGCCGATGCGGCGGAAGTTCGATCTCTACGTGAACCTTCGGCCCGCGTATCTCTTTGAAGGCGTGCAATCGCCGTTGCGCGATAAAGCGCCGGGCAGCATTGACATGCTCGTCTACCGCGAAAATACCGAAGGCGAGTACGCACCGACGGGAGGCAGGTTGTACGTCGGCACACCTAACGAAACCGCCGTGCAGACGGCGGTCTTTACTCGCTTTGGCTGCCAGCGCATCCTGCGATCTGCGTTCGAGGCGGCGCGCAAACGGCCACGCAAGAAGGTAACGTCGATCACGAAGTCAAACGCCCAGGTACACACGCTCGGCCTGTGGGACGACGTTACGAAGGAAGTCGCAAAGGACTATCCCGATGTGCAATGCAACATGCTGCTCGTGGACGCTGCCGCGATGGACTTGGTTCGCAAACCGGAGGTATTCGATGTGGTGGTGGCGTCGAATCTGTTCGGGGACATCCTGACCGACCTCAGCGCCGTCATTACGGGCAGCGTTGGCCTCGGCGCAAGCGCAAACATGAACCCCGAGCGGAAGTTCCCGAGCATGTTCGAGCCATTGCACGGGTCGGCACCGGACATCGCAGGCAAAGGCATCGCCAACCCGCTCGCCGCGATACTGTCGGCCAAGCTGATGCTCGATCACCTCAGCCACGCGAAAAGCGCCGCCATGATGCACGTTGCCATCGCAAGAGTGCTCAAGGAAGCCCGCGTCCGCACGCCCGACCTAGGCGGCAAGGCGACGACAGTCGAAATGGCTGAGGCGGTGCTCGCTGCGCTTTAGTCCGTAGTCCGTGGCGAAACCAATGAGCAGTCTGCTGGTGGCCGATGGTCTCCTACTACGGACTACTTCGTAGCCGTCTTCGCCGGCGTCGCAAAGCTGGCTCGCTGAGCGTTTGCCTGGTCGGCGGTCATTTCACCGGGTTGCATGGAAAGCCGATAGTTGACGATCAGCGGTGTGTCGGCTGTGATCTGCCGCTCGAAGTAGCCGCCGAATCTCGCATAGGCGCGTTCGCTGAAGCGTGTTTCCGTCGGGTTGGTCGGATGGTTCATGTAGCACACGCTGTAACGCTGTTTGTCGAGCACGAAGCTTACGACATACCACGGCAGATCGACCATGTCCTTATCCTTCGGCCAATTTTTTTCAGCTCCCATCGCACCCTTGCTGCCATCGGGGTGAATATAAAGCGTTTGCTTGGAGCTGCTCGCCGCGACATCGTTGTGAGCGCGAAACTGAAAGCCGGCGTGCTGCGGATCGCCATCGAGTTTCATCGTTCCACCCGTGGTTTTCAGGCGCGAGGCGAACTCGACGATGGTCTCACTGCCAACACGATAGACGGTAAGCTCGCGTTCCTCCTCGGCGAAGCGTTCGTTCTTCTCGCCGAACCAGCCGAGCAAGACGCGGTGGCGGCCAAGGATTGGGCCGGCCTCAGCACCGAGTGTCTTCTCGTGCGAAACATGCGCGTCGCCCGTGCAATGCCAGGTGTCGGCTTTGCCCTTGAGGCCCGGCCCATAGGTGCATTTGTTAAAGCCGTACATGATGCCGCGATGATGAGGGTATAAGAGTTTCTTGGGATCCGCGACTTTGCCGTCGGCGAATCCGCCGTTGGTGAGGCGATTGCCGGCGGAATCGTAGAGATGATGGAATACCTTGTACGACATGTCGCGGGCCTCTTTCGTCGAAGTGTCGTAGGGCCGATTCATGTAGCGCAACTGCGGAATCGCGCGGCCTGATAGGGTGAGAAGCAATTCCTGGTACTCGCCCTTCTTCTCTGTCCAGGCAAAGCGTGCGACCTGCTGCTTGGCGCGATCGATGGGCGTAAAGTGGACGACTAACTCCAAGCAGCGCGTCGTGAGGATGACGTGCAAATCACGGCGGACGGTGCCGCCCTTCGCGGGCTTGATCGCCTCGGTCATGATGCTCGGCGCGGTCAGTTGGCCCGTGATCCTCGCCACGTCACGCCCCGTAATCACATCGACGGCGACTTCGTCGAGTTTCGCCCACGCCGCCGGAACGCTGAGCGGCACGCACAACGGCCCCGCGTGATCCTGTTTGTCGGGTGTCACGGTAATCGTCATCGTGTTCTGGGCCGACGCAACACTCGCGCCGACGAATACCACCAATGCAACGGCAAACCAACGAATCATGACATGCTCCTTGAAAAAACAGTCTCCCGAGAGGCGGAAGCATAAGCGACTGTATATTTCGCCAATCGCTTGCGCTTCCGCCTCTCGGGATAGTCGCGTGGAAATTGCTATCCCGCCGCGGGTTCGTCCCACACGGGTTTGAAATCTTCGTTCTTGCCACGGTGACGATGCACCGTCTCCATTAGCACGAGCATCGCCCGGCACTGCTCGCGGAAGGCGTCGCGCATTTTGCCTTGCTTGGCAAAGGCGGCGGCGAGCTTGGCGTGCTCCAGGTGTTTCTTCGTGTCGAGTTCCCAGCCCTTCTCCTTGATGTTCGCCTCGAGCGATTTCGTCGTCGCCTCCAGGCGTTCCAGAGTTCCCTGGTCAAGTGGGCATGGCAACTGGCGATATATCTGCAGGACACGCTCAGCTGGCTTCTCGCTGAGCTTGCGCATCTCGCGAATATGCTGGATCATCAACGTGCCGATACCGCTCAGAAGCGACAACCCGGCGAGGAAAAACGAACTCATCGCCAGGCCCATATGGACGGTAGTCAGGTAGATTGCGACGCCTGCCCAAAGAATTCCGGCCGTGAGAAGGATAAACGCCCAGGGCAATCGGCTGAGGCGATGCATGAGCATGGAAAAACGAGGCGTAATCGGTTGCGTGGATTCATTGGAACGGAAAACGACATCGAGTTCGTTATCGCCACCGGTCAGACTTGGCTCGCCGCCGGTACGCACAACGATAACGGTGGTGTTGTCGGGGCCACCCTGGAGATTGGCGAAGTGCACGAGGAACTGCACGGCTTCCTTGGGAGCCAGCGCCGTGAGGACGGAGCCGATGACGCGATCGTTGACCTGCCCGGTTAGTCCGTCACTGCAGATCAGGAAGACGTCGCCAGGCCCGAGTGGGTGAGGCCCCTCGATATCGACATCGACCTTGCCTTCCGGACCGAGCGAACGAAGGATGCGGTTGGCGGGTATGCCGATGATTTCTTCGGGGGCCTTGCCCTTTTGTCGCGCGATTTCCCAGAGAAAGCTGTGGTCGAAACTAAGCTGTTCGATGACTCCGCCGCGAACGCGATAAACTCGCGAATCGCCGACGTGTCCGACCCAGGCGCCGTCGGGCCGAAGGATGAGAGCGGTGCCCGTTGTGCCCATGCCCAAGAATTCGCGATTCTGCTTGCCGCGATTATAGATAGTAGCGTTAGCCTCGGTAAACGAGCGTAAGATGGCGGGGATCGTTCCGTCTTGGCCGACATATTTTGAAAAAAGGTGCGGGATGTTATCGACGGCGATCTTGCTGGCAAGTTCACCGACCGCGTGTCCACCCATCCCATCCGCGACAAGAAAGACGTGGCCGATCTCACGCCAGTGCTCGATATCCGTGGCGAGAAGCACGGCATGCGAGTCCTGGTTATGGCTGCGCCGCACGCCCACATCCGTATGGCAGGCGTACTCGATTTTGTTGAATTCTATCACCCGATGATCCTGAACGATCGTTTTCCGCTCGCGGCTTAGCGTTCGGAACGTCCCACGTGAGCGCTAAACCGCATACGGATAACAGGATATTTGCTTTTCGTCGTTTAGAAAAAAATCCCTTGACGCATTTACTTCCTGTCGTTATATCCCCTCACCCTTGAACCATACAGTTAATTCATGAGACTCTGGGAAAATAGGTGTCGGCATGATGCCTCCGGTCCGACTGCTGCGTGTATGCTTGAGCGGCCTGATCCTTGCGATCTCGCTGGTCGCCGTCGGCTGCGTCGAGCGCCGCATGGTCATCATTGCCGAGCCTTATGGCGCAATCGTTTACGATGAGAAGAACCAGAGACTCGGCGGCTCGCCTGTCGATCATCCGTTCACGTATTACGGCAAATACCGCTTTCGCATCGTGAAGGATGGCTACGAGACGCTCGTCGTCGACCAACGCGTTCGAGCCCCGTGGTATCAGCTGCCAGGCCTGGATTTCATCAGCGAGAACCTGGTCCCTTGGACCATCCGCGATGTACGCTATTTCCGCTATGTAATGCAACCCAGGCAGGTCATTCCGGCAGAAAGCGTACTCGGCCCAGCCGACGCACTGCGCAATTACGCACGAGGAATCGGCACCCCGATACCAAGCGGAAATAATGTTGGCGTGCCCGTCGTCCCCGTGGGCGAAGGGCCGCCCGCTGGGCTCGCACCGGCCGCGACATTGCTGCTGCCGATGCAGTAGCGACGATCGTGCTTTCCGAACGCTAAGCTGCGAGCGGGGTTCGTCACCCGCCTTCGTCCTTCTTGATGCGCAGCGTGCCCAGAAAATCCATGAACACCGACCGCCAAATTTGCCGGTTCTCCCAGGTGCATTCGCACAGGAACACGTAGCCCGTCTCCGGTTCGTTGATTACGCCGACCACAAAAAAACGCTTTAATTCATCGCCGCGGCTCATCTTCAAATCCACGACGCGCGCTCGGCGATTGCCGAAAGTCTCGAGCGTACCGAGTTCGGTCTGGCCTTCGGGTGGATCGACGGCAAGCGTAAACTTTACCGTGGGATCGCTGTTCTTGGCCTTGGCCTCGATGTATTCCTTGGCCGCCTTGAGCGCGGCTGAGAGGTTATCTTTCTTTTCCATCGTAAAGAACAACATGTGGGCGTTCTTGCGGTTGTCCTTTTCCTTGAGGTAGCGGCCCAATAATAGAAGCTCGCCGTTCTCGTCTTCGTCCTTGGCGTTGTGTTTTTCCCACACGCCCTTTGGCCCCGTGACGAAGAGTTTATTGTTGGCGGACGCAAAGGTTTCCGTCGGCATCGGCTGTTCGCGCCAGCCGCGACGATCGACAATGACGTTGACCTTGCTCCCCGGGAGGTCCGCCCCGTAGCCTTCGACGTTCGCCCAATCCGGACTGGCGATGATCCACCAGAAGGCGACGCCGTCCTTGAAGATCATGTAGCATTCGCCCAGCCAATTCGCTTTCTTGTACTGTCCCTTGAATTGCAACTTGACCGAATCGATGCCTTTGAATTTCACCGGTTCGGATTGGGCGGCCAATTCGAGCGCGTCCTCGAAATGGCCTTCGAGTTTCTCGATGCCGAACCGCAGCATATCGGCATCACGCGGTCTGTGAACGCCATAGTCTTTGACGATGAACGCGAACCAGAAATCGACTTCGTTGCTTCGATAGGCGGCATGGGCGCCGAAGCGGGTCATGATATCGCTATCCAAGGTCCATTGATCTTTGTGAAGGACGAGCTTGTAGACTTTTTCGTTACCTCCCTTGGGATCGCGAATTAGACCCCAATAGATGGTTCCGTCGTTGCCGGCAATATCACGCAAACCGCCCGAGCCAAGGATAAACCAGATGATCGACGCGATGGCGGTAATGACGAGCGACGTGGCGATCCCGATGGCGAAAGCGTTGATCGAGAAACGCCGCCAATTGAATTTTTTCTTCGGCGTTGCCTTCGCCTTGACGAGCGTGCCCGTCGATGCATCCGCGCCAGGGTTGAAGAACTCTCCCTCGGCGACGGAGTCTTCGTACGATGTCGATGTCGATGTCGATGTCGTCGGCTCCCCAATAGCGATGGCAGCTGCTTGTGGTGCTTGCGGATTGGCTGGGACAGGCAGCGCTAGCACGGGCGTGGCCATGACCGCAGTCCCTAGCGTTCCGGCGGGGACCGGCATCGCCATCACGGGAGTTGGAGCGGGCGGCTTCTTCGGAGTCGGCGCCACCGGCGCGGCTGCCGGCTTCGCCGGTGGTGCCGATTTCTTGGTGGACGGCGCGATCCGTGGCTGAGCCGACGGTGCGGCAACAGGTTTCGCGGGCGGTGCCGGTTTCTGGCTGGAAGGCGCAATCGACGACTGAGTCGATGTCGCCTTGGCCGGGGTCGCGCCGCTGCCCTTCATCGCAAAGCCGCACTTGGGACAAAGCAACTGCGCCGCCGCCTGCAATTCCAACGGGTTGAAATCGTGGGAGCAAGTTGGATTCGGACACGGTATCGTTTTCGCCATTTTCGCCGAGACCTTCGAGGATTCAGGATCCATTTGAACCACAGAGCCGCAGTGGACACAGAGAAAATGTCATACTCTGTCGAGAAGGAGAGCGCACAGCACTATACCTTTGACGGGTGAGTTTGACGCTTTTCCGAGCCGCGACCGTAAGGGAGCGGCCGACAGGATGCCGTGCGGTTTATGTCGGCCGCTCCCTTACGGTCGCGGCTCGGAAATGTTATTGTCGGTTCGGAAAAGCTACAATTTCGACCGTGCGAAGTATAAGTTTCAACTAACCTATATTCTATGGTTTTTCGACTCTCGCCTGCCCTTCAGAACCATGAATTGCACGAATCACGTGAATGAGACAAAATCGTTCTATTCGTGCTACTCGTGCTACTCGTGCACCCTCTCAATAAACCGTATCGCGTGCCCCATCTTGTTGCCTGCGAGGTTGCGTGGTAATCTATCGTTACGATTTCATCCCTCCTTCGGACCACGTTGCTATCATGACGCGACACATTCTATCCTCCGTGCTTGGATGGTTATTGCTGCCGAGCTTGGGCTATGCCCAGGAGCAAACGGGCAATCATTTTGAAGACGCCGTGCGACCGATCCTCAAGGCGCATTGCTTCGAGTGTCACGGCGAAGGCAAACGGCCCAAGGGCGGACTCGACGTTCGCCTCAAGCGTTACCTTGCCACGGGCGGCGACGGCGGGCCGGTCATCGTGCCTGGCAACGCCAAGAAGAGCCTGCTGCTCGACAAACTCCGCACCGGCGAAATGCCGCCGGGCAAACGCAAATTGACGCCCGACGAAATCGCCAAAATTGCCCGCTGGATCGATGCCGGTGCGACTACGGCGAAACCTGAGCCCGAGAAGTTGGCGACGGGCTTTCAGATCACCGATGCCGATCGGCAAACCTGGTTCTACCAGCCGATCGCCAAACCGCTGATTCCGAAGGTGCGTGCCACGAATCGAGTGCGCACGCCGATCGACGCATTCGTGTCGACGAAATTGGAAGCCAAAGGACTGATGTTCGCACCCGACGCCGACCGCCGCACGCTGATTCGGCGAGCATCATTCGACCTGCTCGGACTACCGCCGACGCCTGCCGAGATGGAGGCGTTCGTCGCGAATATCTCGCCGGATGCTTACGAGAAATTACTGGATCGCCTGCTCGCATCGCCACACTATGGCGAACGCTGGGGCCGACATTGGCTGGATGTCGCCGGCTATGCGGATTCCGAAGGCTATTCGAGTGCCGACGCGATCAGGCCGACGGCATACTTGTATCGCGACTACGTCATCCGGGCGTTCAATGCCGACAAACCGTTTGACGAATTCATTCACGAACAGCTGGCAGGCGACGAACTGGTCGCGCCGCCCTACGCCAAGTTGTCGCCGGAGCATCTGGACAAACTGATTGCGACCGGCTTCCTGCGAACCGCCCCGGACGGCACAGCGAACAAGGACGTGAATCTCAAGGAAGCGTGCAATCAGACGGTCGCCGACACATTACAGATCGTCAGCACGGCACTTCTCGGCATCACGGTGCATTGCGCCCAGTGCCATAATCATCGCTACGATCCGATCTCGCAGGTCGATTACTACCAGATGCGCGCGATCTTCGAGCCGGCATTTGACACGAAGAAATGGCGCACCCCGCCGGCCCGAGCGATCAACATTCCGCTTGCCGCTCCCGCGAAACAGCCGGACGCAAAGCCGACGAAGGTGCCGGCCAAGCCAGCAACGTTGGCGATTCGGGCTTTGACCGAAGTCGTTGGCCAACTGCCCGCGACGTTTCTCTTCGATCGCGGCGACCCCGATCAACCGCGAGAGGAAGTCAAGCCTGGCCATCTGTCGATCCTGTCAGCGATCCCGCTCCAGCCGATTGCCGAACGCGACCCCAAACTGCCCACGAGCGGTCGCCGACTCGCCTTCGCCCGTAGCCTGACCGATCCGCGCCATCCGGCGACAGCGCGCGTGCTCGTCAATCGCTTCTGGATGCACCATTTCGGCAAAGGCATCGTCGCCACGCCGGGCGATTTCGGATTTCTCGGCGAACTGCCGACGCATCCCGAATTGCTCGATTGGCTGGCGAGCGATTTCGTCGAAAGCGGATGGAAGCTCAAACGGCTCCACAAGCAGATCATGCTGTCCACCGTCTATCGCCAATCCGCAGTCTCAAGCGCCGAATCGCGTGCCGTCGACCCGGACAACAAATGGCTCGGGCGTATGAATCTGCGCCGCCTGGAGGCCGAGATCGTGCGTGACGCGATGCTGGCCGTCAGCGGCAAGCTCAACTCGAAAGCGTTTGGCCCGCCGATCCCCATCAAGCCCGATCTCGCGGGCCAGATCGTCATCGGTGTCGACACCAACGACGGCGCCGGCCGACCGACGGGCAAAGTCGTCCCGCTCAATGGTGAAGAATTTCGCCGCAGTATGTACGTTCAGATTCGCCGAAGCAAACCGCTGGCGATACTCGAAACGTTTGACAGCGCAACCCTGAATCCCAACTGCGAACGCCGTAATGTGACGACCGTGGCGACGCAATCGCTGATGTTAATGAACAGCCGTGATGTCACCGAGATGGCCGAGCATTTAGCGCGGCGATTGCAGAAAGAAGCGACCGGCGATCGCACGAAACAGGTCCGCCTCGCCTGGACACTGGCCTGGATGCGCGAGCCGACGGCGAAAGATATCGACAACGCCGAGCAATTCCTTAGCGAGCAGACCAAGCGGTTTCAACAAGCCAAGAACCTGCCGCCCGGCTTCGACGCCGCTTTCACTTCCTTGACGAACCTCTGCCAGGCGATGCTGACGGCGAATGCGTTTCTCTACGTGGAGTGAATTGCCGCTTGCGGCTTAGCGCTCAATTTCGCACACCTGACGTGAGCGCTAAGCCGCAAGCGGCAATTCACTCCATCACTTGTATGCATTCGATGCCGTTGTTCTTCACGCTATTCACGCGACTCGACACGGCAACGCACGCCATCGCGTCCGCCGGGAATGGCCGCATCAATTCCGCGATCTGCGCCAAATCTTCGACCTTCGGATCGATCCACGCCTGGGCGTCGTCGCCACGCAGGATCACCGGCATGCGATCGTGTACCGAAGCCGATAGTTCGTTCGCACTCGTCGTCAGGATCGAGCACGATTCCAATGTTGGCCCTTCACCCGACCACTGGTCCCAAATGCCCGCGAACGCAAACGGCTGATCGTCGGCCATGCGAAAATAGTACGGCTGCTTCGCCTTTGGACCCAGCGTCTTCCATTCGTAGTAACCGTCGGCAAAGATCAGGCAGCGCCGCCGTTTGACCGCGCCTTTGAACGCGGGCTTCTCCAGCACCGTCTCGCTGCGGGCGTTGATGAGGTTCGTCTTCTTGTCCTTCACCCAAAACGGGATCAGGCCCCAGCGCAACATAGTGCAGTGCTTGACGCCCTCGACCACGCGGACAATCAGCACCGGCTGTGTCGGCGCGATATTCCAACTCGGCGACAGATCGGGCGTGTCTGGCAAGTTGAACAAGCTCGCATAAGCATCCGACGATCTCGCACGTACATAGCGTCCGCACATCGGTTGGCTCCTTTGTTTGGTATTCTATTGTCAGAGCCGCGCACGCAGCAAGCGGAATGTACTCCACCGCTTACTGCGTGCGTGGCTCTGACATAAATGTTTCGCACATTCTCATGAAACCCGCCACCGACTTTCGCGGTAACTCTCTACAATATGCGAGTCGCCCCGGACCAATATGAGCCTGCCATGCGTTCGATCCTCACCATCTTTGTCATGCTTGCAACAAGTCACGCCTTCGCGCAAACGGAACCGTCGCTCGCCAAGCTTGGCGAGAAGATGCCGAACCTGACCTTCAAAGACGACAAAGGCAAATCCCATCGCCTTTACGAACTCGAAAACCGCAAGGCCATCGTGCTCGTGTTCCTCTCCTTTGAATGTCCCGTCTCAAACAGTTATTCCCAACCGCTGTCGGAGATCGCCGACGAATTCCGCAAGTTCGGCGTCACGCTCTGGGGCCTGACGACCAACGAGGACGACACGCTCGACCAAGTCGCGAAGTCGGCAAAGCGCTTCGACCTATCATTTCCCGTGTTCAAAGACGAACGCCTGCGGGCCGCCGACGCCCTCAGCGCCGTCCACACACCCGAAGTCTTCGTGCTCGACGGCGGCTTCACGCTGCGGTATCGCGGGCGTATCGACAACACGTACTCCGAACGGCTCAAGAAGCACAAAGATGTCACCGAGTTCAACCTGAGACAAACTCTCGCCGAGCTCGTCACCGGCCGGCCCGTCTCGCTCGACGCGACCCGGGCGATTGGCTGCAAGATTTATCGCCCAGAGAAGACGCCGGCGAAGGTCGGCAACGTCACCTACTACCGCGATGTGCTGCCGATCTTGCAGAACCGCTGCCAGGAGTGCCATCGACCAGGCGAAGTCGGACCCTTCTCGCTGATGACCTACAAACAAGCGGTCAACTGGGCGCAGGATATCAAATCTTATACGCAGAGCGGCGAGATGCCGCCGTGGAAGATCACCGATGGCATCGCCTTTCACAATGAACGCAAGCTCACCGACAAGGAACTCAGAACGCTCGCTGACTGGGCCGACCACGGCACACCCAGCGGCGATCCCAACGACGCTCCGCCGACCCGCAAGTTCACCCAGGGTTGGCAGCTCGGCACGCCCGATCTGATTCTCTCTCCCAACGACGACTTCCTGCTCGGCCCCGGCGGCAAGGACGTGTTCCGCTGCTTCGTCATGCCAACCAATCTGAAGGACGATGTCTATGTCTCCGCCGTCGAACTCAGGCCCGGCAATCCCCAGGTCGTCCATCACGTGCTACTTTTCATCGACGCCGCCGGGCAAGGCCGAGCTTTGGAAAAGTCAGCCCAGGCGAGCGAAAAGAAAAGCCCGCCCGTCGATCCGCACACCGGCCAACCCTCGAAGT
>CAMAUE010000033.1 GCA_945861245.1 Singulisphaera sp. GP187 | reverse complement strand
GGCAAGGGCGAGACTACCCAAAAAAGCCCACGGCGCCCAGCCACGAATCACCCATGGCGAAAAGGGTTCAAGGAGAAGGAATAGGGAAATGGTTGCGGACATTTCTAATGCAACCAAAATGGGGACATTTCTATTGCGTTGCGACATTCACGTTCATCTCGCCTTGAACGGCAATGGTCAAACCACTACACTGCCATTTTCGGCGTTGCGCGGGCGGCGCTGGGGTTGAACAGGATGCATGAGGCGCTGGAATGAACTACGATCCGACAAATCCTCTCATCGTACAAGGCGACCGGACCGTCCTTGTCGAAGTCGATAATCCGAAGTATGCCGAGGCACGCGATGCACTTGCGCCGTTTGCGGAGCTGGAGAAAAGCCCTGAACATATACACACATACCGCTTAAGTGACCTCTCGCTGTGGAACGCCGCCGCCGCCGGGCTGTCCGCCGACGATATGATCGTCGTGCTGCAGAAGTACAGCAAATTTCCGCTGCCGATGAATCTTTTAACTGAGATATCCGAGCGTGTCGAGCGCTATGGCCGAGTCAAGCTGCTCAAGCATGCGGATAAGCTCCGACTGGTTTGTGCCGACAGACCGCTCTTGGAGGAATTGGCCCGCCAGCCGAAGTTGCGCGACTACCTCGGCGAACGGCTTGACGCGACCAGCTTTGTCATCGAACCCGGCTTTCGTGGCGTGCTCAAACAAGCACTGATCACGATCGGCTATCCCGCCGAAGACCTCGCTGGCTATTCCGAAGGCGCCGGCCTGGCCATGACGCTGCGCGAGATCACGCGCACTGGCCTGCCCTTTAATGTGCGCGACTACCAACGCGAGGCGGCGGAAATCTTCTACGCCGGCGGCGATGTCCGCGGCGGCAGCGGCGTCATCGTCCTTCCCTGCGGCGCGGGCAAAACCGTCGTCGGGATCACCGCCATGACCATGATGCAAAAATCAACCCTCGTCCTCACGACCAGCATCACCGCCGTCAAACAGTGGATTCGCGAAATCATTGACAAAACCGATCTCGCTGAATCCGACGTCGTCGAATATTCCGGCGAATGCAAAAACATCGGCCCCGTGACGGTTGCCACGTATCAGATCATTACCCATCGGTCTGACAAGAAGGAAGATTTCCCCCATTTCAAAATCTTCAACGAGCGCGACTGGGGCCTGATCATTTATGACGAAGTCCACCTGCTGCCAGCGCCGGTCTTTCGCGTTACCGCCCATATCCAGGCGCGCCGGCGCCTCGGCCTGACCGCGACGCTCATCCGCGAAGATGGCCGCGAGGGCGATGTCTTTACCTTGATCGGTCCGAAGAAATACGACGTGCCGTGGCGCGAACTCGAAACCAAGGGCTGGATCGCCGAGGCCAACTGCAACGAGGTCCGCGTCGCATTGCCCGACGACCTACGCATGGAATATGCCGTCTCCGAATGGCGCAACAAATACCGCATCGCCAGCGAGAACCCTGCGAAGGAAGACGTCGTCGAACGACTCATGCATCAGCACGCCGACAAGAATGTGCTCATCATCGGCCAATATCTTAGCCAACTGCGTGCGCTGCACAAACGCTTCAACATCCCGCTGATCACCGGCGCCACCGACAACATGGAACGCGAAGAACTCTACGGCAAGTTCCGCCGCGGCGAGGTCAAACGGCTCATCCTCTCCAAAGTCGGCAACTTCGCCATCGACCTGCCCGACGCCCAGGTGCTGATTCAGGTTTCGGGCACGTTCGGCTCGCGTCAGGAAGAAGCACAACGTCTGGGCCGAATCCTGAGGCCGAAAGCGAACGGCGAGACGGCCCATTTCTTCTCGCTGGTGACACGCGACACGCGCGAACTCGACTTCGCCCACCATCGCCAAATGTTCCTCACCGAACAGGGCTACAGCTACAGCATCCTCGATGGCGCGGATGTCTTGGCCGAGGCGGTGACGCTATGATCGAGAAAGCGCAGACGCGCATTCCGGTAAAGCTGCATCGCAATGTCGCCTTGATCCAGACCGAGGACGCCCTGCTCGCGCAGGAGTTGCTGGCACATCGCAAGCTCGCCCAGGAGATCGTCGGCCGGCTGGCGGACAACGTGCTGCTCGTGCGTGCCGGGCGGGTGGACGCCGTCGTGCAAGAGTTGCAGCGCATGGGTCATACGCCGCAGGTAATGTGAGTGATTCAAGCCCAGGGGTGCGGTACTCCGAACCCCTGGGATGAATGAATGCCGCCGATTTTTTGAATTTGCCGCTTGCGGCTTAGCGCTCGCGCGGCGCCATGTGAGCGCTAAGCCGCAAGCGGCAAAATGAAATCGGGAAATAGTTCTTTGAATAGCCCTTACCGTTTCTTGGGTTGGATAATTATTCATGTCGTCGGAAGTGGCCATGGTCTGGGATACTCACACGCGGCATACCCTCAATCGCTACGATGAAGCGTTGTTGCGGCAGGTGGCGCACAATCTTTGCAAGCCGCGAAATCAGTGGCCCGTACACGAACTGATCGACCGCATGTGCGCCGGGTTGACCAACGCCGCCATGGTCGATCGACGATTGAAAGAGCTGCCTGTCGCCTGTCGACAGATAATGGCGATCATCCACCAAAGTCGGCAGACACGTTGGTCGATCAGTGTACTGGTCGAAACCCTGGCGATGCTCGGGTACGACGACGGGTTGGCGCCGGTGACGGCGTTGTTGCAGTCGGGCCTGTTGCTGCCTGAGCTTGCGCCGCTCGGCACCGATCCGGACGAGCGATCGGCAGCTCGATCGCGGGTGAAGAATATCGAAAGTTGGCTGACGCGCTCGGACCCGATTCCCGTGGTGTTAGCCCCGCCCACCATCGCCAAGCGAGCGCATGGCGAGCCGCTGCCGATCGAGTTTGCGACTGAGGCCAACGACAATCCGCGCATCTTTGAGGCGGATGGCCTGGAATGGCCGATGCGGCTCGCGGTGTTGTGGCAGCAGACACTCGCGGCACCGCTACGCAAGACGCAGCAGGGCGGGTTCTTCAAGCGCGATCACGAACGGCTCCGCGGCGATCCGCTGCTCTGTGCCGCTCCGACGGAAGCGCTCGCCGAAGTGCCCGACCCCGGCTTCTTCACCGCCGCACTGGCCGAAGCGACAGGCTTGCTCCGTGCCGAGGGCGCCGAACTACATCCGGGCGACCTGCCTGGCAGCTGGCAGTCATCGCCTCTACCAACGCTGCTCGTAGAGTTATGGAATGCGCTTGCGCGCGTCAGCCAGTGGAGCCCTGTCGCGGGTGCGGATTTGCCTGAGGCGGGTGCGGCCAACCCATACGCTTCCGCCTATCTCATGGCGGGCGTTCTGATTGCGCAGGTTCGCGACGATGCCTGGGTGTCGCCGAACACGATTGAGGAATGGATCGTCACGCGCCATCCGTTTTGGCGCGGACGCAAGCCGGCGTCGATCGGCATCGCCACGTTTTTGTTGGGCGTCGCTCATACGATGCGTTTGTTGCAGGCGACGAAAAATGCGGAAGGCGCCTGGCTTGTCCGCCCGTCGCCGTTGGGCCGATGGCTGCTCGGCGGCGCGGATCAGCAGCCTGTCGTGGCGACGTTCAAGCAGACGCTCCTGGTGCAGCCAAATCTGGAAATTCTCGCCTATCGACAAGGGTTGACGCCGGAGTTGCTTGCCCGCCTGAGCAAGATCGCGACTTGGAAAACGCTGGGCGCCGCTTGCACGCTGCAACTCGAACCCGCCAGTGTGTACCGCGCCCTGGAGATGGGCGAATCGTTGCCGAGCGTGACGCAGATGCTCGAAGGCCACGGCATGAAGGCGATCCCGACAGCCGTGCTCGATTCGTTGAAGACATGGTCGAATAAGCGCGATCGCATTCGCATCTATCCCGCCGGCGCGATCTTCGAATTCGCTTCGCCTGCGGAAATGAACGACGCCATCGCCCGCGGCCTGCAAGCGGTTCGGCTTACCGATCGACTGGCGATCGTGCCAGGCGAAAACGAGATCGATTACAAACACTTCCGCCTGATGGGCACGCGCGACTACACGCTGCCGCCCGAGAAGTGCGTGGAGATCGAGCCGGACGGCGTGACGCTGAGCGTCAATCTGTCGCG
This sequence comes from Singulisphaera sp. GP187, assembly GCA_945861245.1. Taxonomy (GTDB): domain Bacteria; phylum Planctomycetota; class Planctomycetia; order Gemmatales; family Gemmataceae; genus SIAQ01. Next base: position 37,406 of record CAMAUE010000033.1, on the reverse strand, counting down.
GTCGGACCTACTGCTCGATATGGAGATGCTGCGCTTCGCCGAGCCAACCGTTGCGCCGGCGCCGACCTCAACTTCGATTGCGCGACCAGCGGCGCAAGCGCGGCGCTACTATCGCGTCACACCGGCGACGATGCTGACGGCCCGGCAGCAGGGCGTGACGCTGTCATACCTCGAGCATTGGTTTGTACAGCGATCGGGTTACTCAATCCCTGCCGCCGCGCAACTGTTGTTCGCCGGCCCGGAGTCGCCGACGGCCACGCTTAAACGTCAATTCGTATTGCACGTAAACGAATTACGCCTGGCAGACGGCTTGCAGCAATGGCCCCGCACCCGCGACATCATCACCGCGAGGCTCGGCCCTACGGCGCTCGTCGTCGATGAGGCCAATATCACCGCGCTTGCCGACCGCCTCAAGGAAGCGAATATCGCCTTCGAGATCGCTGGCCAGGCGACAACTTCAGAGCCGGAAGCGTAAGCGACGGTGTATTTCGGCAGTCGCCTACGCCTCCGGCTTTGAAGTCATCGCTTTGATTTCTGATTGCGGAGAACTCGATCATGAGCCCCCTACCCCACTCGAATCTCGGTCAGCCGACGCCGAGAAAATCGACGGCTTGGCCAATGTTCATGATTGTCTGCGTCGCGGTGGCCATCCCGTTCGTGCTATTGGCGATGATCCTCGGCGGCGTGGCATTAAGGTGGCTTCTGGCGGCGCGAGCGGGAAACGAAATCGCGGCGAATCTTCCCGACCTTCCACCGCCGCCCCAGCCGGTGATACGCGAAATCAAGGCGAAGCAGCGACCTGACCTACATGGCTCGGTGGCCGGCGCTCTGGGCCAACCTGCCGCGCCGCAGAATGTGCCGGGCAGGACGATGGTCGATTTGATCCCGCTAATCGATCCGCATGTTGACGCGCTGCATGGCAAATGGTCGGTCATCAACAACGTACTTCACTGCCCCGACGCGCACCTCGTGCCGCGAGTGCAGATTCCCTATCAGCCGCCGCTCGAGTATGACTTTCTTGCGACGTTCTCGCAACCGAAGCTGCGCAACGGCGTCTCGATGGTCATGCCCAATCCCAACGGCGGATCGTTTTTCGCCGCCATCGGCAGCGAGGGCGGCAGACGTTACGGCCTGCACGCCAACCCGGAAATCGGCGGCCGACTGCCCGGCCTGGTTCGGCCCAACACGCATCACGCTGTCAAAATCGAGGTGCGCAAAAATAGCGTCAAGGTGATCGTCAACGGCAAAGATCTGGTGAACCACGGCTCGGATTTTCGCGACCTCACCTGCGACGACTGGCGCTGGCTGAACAATACAAAATGCCTCGGCATTGCCTGCGACGACCCGACCGTCTTCCACCATCTGCACGTCGTCGAAATTACCGGTGCGGGCAGGGGGACGCGGTAATTCGAATGCCAAGCCCGCAGGCGACGAAGGAGCCTGCGGGGTCAGACCCGCGCAGGCTCCTTCGTCGCCTACGCGCTCGCGATTGCCTCGTTCCGGATCGCGCTGCACGGTTGCGCTTGACATTAGGGCGTACAACTATTAACCCATACACTAGGCGAATCACTCTCATTCTCAGGGAATAGCCATGCACGAGACTCTACTCTCCCGTCGGCGTTTACTGCAAACTACTGCCTGCGCCGTCGGTGCCGCTGCTCTGCCGTCACTCGTCGGCGCTGCCCAACCGGCTCAACCTGCGAACGATCCGTTCGGCGGATTCACGGTCGGCATCCAGAGCTACAGCTATCGCAACTTCACCCGCGAACGGGCGTTCGAGCAAATTCAGAAGCTCGGCCTGCGCTTCGTCGAACTCTACCGTGGCCACGTGCCGACCAACGCCACCGATGCCCAGTTGAAGGCCGTCCGTGGCGAGCTGGAAAAGTTCCGTCTGACGCCGATCGCGTTTGGCGTGGAGCGTTTCACCAAGGATCATGCAGCCAACCGTCGGCTGTTCGAGTTTGCCCGCAATCTCGGCGCACGGTATCTCAGTGCCGATCCCGATCCGGATAGCTTCGATAGCCTCGACAAACTCGTCGCGGAGTTCAACATCGCCATCGCCATTCATCCGCATGGTCCGTCAGGCAAACAGCTACATCGCTGGTACTCGGCAGAGCGCATCATGAAGGCGGTTCGCGATCGCCATCGCTTGATCGGCTCATGTCTTGACACCGGCCACCTGATCCGTAGTGCCCAGAACCCGTTCAACGAGAAGCTCGATTCCGCCCAACAGGTGCGAGCGATGGGTGCCCGCAACTTCGGCTTGCATCTGAAGGACCACGACAACAAGACGCGGCGCGATGTCGTGTACGGTCGCGGCGTGCTCGACGTCCCCGGCGTCCTGCGGTCGTTGCGCGACGTGAAGTTCCAGGGGTACATCAGCATCGAGTACGAAGCGAATCCCGAAAACCCGACGCCCGACATTAGCGCTTGCCTCGATGTATTCCGCGCATCGGTACGGAAACTGTCGTGAAAACACGCTATCGAGCGCACTCGCCAAAGGCGAACGGCTAAACAGCGTCACTCGTTCTCTCCATCTCTCCCAGGTTCCCGAATATGACTTTGGATGAAATCAACGCCCTTCGCACGAAACATTACAACGCCACGGTTGTTTCCATTCGATTCGCCAATCCAGATTTGATGATCATTCGCGTCAAACCGGACGCCGGCGTAGCGAAACATCGACCAGGGCAATATTCAACGCTCGGCTTGGGACACTGGGAGGTGCGTGCGCCGGACTGTCAGGAAGAGAATCCAAAGGCCGGCGACGAGGTCAAACTCATTCGCCGGGCCTATTCGATTAGCTCGTCCGTGCTCAATGATGCCGGTGATCTGTACGCCGAGACCAGCCGGGAGTGGCTGGAGTTCTACATCGTCCTCGTGCGACAGGCAGACAAAGCCGCGCCGGCCCTCACGCCTCGCCTGTTTACGCTAAAGTCGGGCGATCGTGTGTTCCTGGGCGAAAAGATCGCCGGCCATTTCACGCTCGAAACGGTCAAGCCGACCGACAATATCGTCTTCCTCTCGACGGGCACGGGCGAGGCGCCTCATAACTACATGCTGTGGGAATTGCTCAATAATAGCCACGATGGCCGAATCCTCTCGGCTTGCTGTGTCCGTTTCAAGCAGGACCTGGGCTATTTAAGCATTCACGAGGACTTGGCCCGTCGGTATCCGAACTACGCTTACGCCAGTCTCACCACGCGCGAAGCTACCACGGTGAACCAGAAGGTCTATATCCAGGACCTCATCACTAGCGGGCAACTCGAAGAACGACTCGGCGCCAAACTCGATCCCGCTTGCACCCATGTGTATCTGTGCGGCAATCCAAAAATGATCGGCGTCCCCAACATCGACAAGACGACCGGCAAATTCGTCTTCCCCCAGCCCTTGGGTCTCATCGAAATTCTCACCCAACGCGGCTTCCAGATGGACCAGCCGAGTGTTAAACTGAAAGGAAACGTCCACTTGGAGGAATATTGGTAATAGTCCGTGGTCCGTGGAACTTAGCTCTCTCCCAATCTCTAGAGATTTCGTCCCAGCAAAATATACTACGGACCAAGGACCACTGACTACAGACTAATTCGAGCGAAACATGTCAGAAGATAAAATCGGCGATTATAAACTTGTGAAGTGCTTGCAGACCGGCAATAACAGCCAGGTCTGGGAGGTCGTCGAGACTTCCAGCCACCGCCATTTCGCCATGAAGTTGCTGCTGCCCGGGATGGCCAAGGACGGGCAATCCAAGAAGATGCTCTATCACGAGGCAGCGGTCGGCAAAGAAATGACACACCCCAATGTCATCCGCATCTCCTACGTCTCCGAGGATTCGACGGACCATTACTTCGTCATGGAGTATTTTCCGGCGGGCAGCCTCAAGTCGCGCATCGTCAACAAACAGTATGATTTTATCCGCGAACGGGCGGACAGCATCTTCAAGCAGGCCGCGACGGGGCTCGCCTATATGAACGCCAGCGGTTGGGTGCATCGCGATATCAAACCCGACAACCTGCTGGTCAATGCGGCAGGCGAGCTGCGAATCATCGACTTCGCCATCGCCCGGAGAATCGTCGCGCCGACCTTTTTCAACAAGCTTTTTCACCGCAAGGGCTTTATCCAGGGCACGCGCAGCTACATGTCACCCGAACAGATCCGTGGCGAGATGCTTGACGGGCGGGCCGACATCTACAGCTACGGTGCGACTCTTTACGAACTGACAACCTATCGTCCGCCATTCCGGGCATCATCGCAGCAGGAGCTGTTGGCGAAACATTGTATCGAGGTGCCTGCGACGTTGATAAGCTACAACAAAGACCTGACGCCCGAGTTTAGCAATCTGGTCCTGCGCTGTTTGGCGAAGAAACGCGAGGATCGCCCGGAGAGTTTTCACGAAGTGCTAAAAGCTCTGAATCAGATTCGCGTCTACAAAAGCGTACCGGCGCCGAAGTAACAAGCCCAGCGGATGAGGTATACCTTTGACGGGTGAGTTTGACGCTTTTCCGAGCCGCGACCGTAAGGGAGCGGCCGACAGGATGCCGTGCGGATTATGTCGGCCGTTTCCTTACGGTCGCGGCTCGGAAATGTTTTGATCCGTTCGGAAAAGCGACAATTTCTACCGTGCAAAGTATACTCCGAACCCTTGGGGTCGCGTTGGGATGATCCCAGCGGTTCGGAGCACCTCGCCCGCCGGGCTTGAACTGCATCATGCAAACCGACACGCTTCCTGCCACCGATCCCCATGCCATCGGGCGAGCCGCGACGCTCCTTCGCGCGGGCTGCCTCGTTGCGTTTCCCACCGAGACGGTCTACGGCCTGGGCGCGAATGCGCTTGACGCCGACGCCGTCGCGCGCATCTTCGCCGCGAAGGGTCGGCCGGCGACGAACCCCGTCATCGTGCATGTCGCCGACCGCATCCACGCGAAGAAGCTCGTCGCCGACTGGCCTGACTCGGCAACGCATCTCGCCGATCGGTTTTGGCCTGGACCGTTGACGCTCGTTTTACCGAAAGCGCCCTGTGTGCCCGACATCGTCACTGCGGGCGGGCCGACGGTCGCGTTGCGGATTCCCGCGCATCCCGTCGCGCTGGCATTGCTGCGTTCCTGTGGTGTACCAATAGCCGCTCCCAGCGCGAATCGTTCGACCGAGCTTTCACCCACTACGGCAGAGCATGTCCAACGAAGTCTCTCGGATCGCATCGACCTCATTCTCGACGGCGGGCCGACGAGTGGCGGACTGGAATCGACGGTGCTCGACGTGACCACGAATCCGCCGACCTTGCTGCGACCCGGTTTGGTGACGATTGCCGAGATCGAAGCCATCGTCGGCTCGATCCAACGTGCGGGTTCGGTTGGCGACGACGCACCCGCGCGATCGCCAGGACAGATGGCGCGACACTATTCGCCGCGCACGCCGCTGACGATTGCGACCACGAGCCGACGACACATCGAAACGCTGACCGCTGATGGTGCCCGCATCGGTTGGCTGACGCACAGAGACGAAGGCGAAGTTCCCGGCGTTTCACGTGTCCTTTTGCCGGCCGATCCGGTAAGCTACTCCGCACGCCTATACGCCGCCCTGCACCATATTGATTCGCTCGGCCTGGAGCGCATCATCGTCGAAGCGCCGCCCGACGACGACGCCTGGTTGGCGGTGCGCGATCGCTTGCGGCGCGCGTCATTGTCAGAGCCACGCACGCAGTAAGTGGTTTTGATTTTTCATTCGCGATGCGCTCCGAACAGGTACTGCGTGCGTGGCTCTGACAATTCAGCAACTGAATCAACACGAGAACAGCACCCATGAACGATTCCAAGCCGGCTGAACCAGATACATTGCCACGCGTACTCGGTGCGTGGATGGCGACGGCAATCGTCATCGGCACCGTCATCGGCTCGGGCGTGTTCAAGAAACCCGAGGCCGTCGCTCGATCGCTATCCACCTTTTCCGAAGATGGCAAGCAAATCGAGGTCGACGCCCATTTTGGCCTGATTATCGTTGCCTGGGTTCTCGTCGGTTTACTTTCATTCCTCGGCTCGCTCGTTCTCGCCGAGATCGCGATCGTACACCCGAAGGCGGGTGGGAACTATGTGTTTCTGCGCGAGGGCTATGGCCGATGGGCCGGCTTCCTGTGGGGTTGGGTCGAGTTCTGGATCATTCGGTCGGGCTCCATCGCCGCCCTGGCCAGCGTTTTCACCGAAGCGTTTCATGGCATCCTGCGCTACGCCGTCAATGATGCTCATAACGACAATCCGGTCCTCAGTTTCTGGATGAAACAAGCCGTGACGGTGACGGTGATCTTCGTCCTCGCCCTCGTCAACGCGCGGGGCACCCGGCTGGGCGGCGGGTTGCAGCTGATCGTGACGACCGTGAAAGTCGGTTCGCTGCTGTGCATTGCCCTGGCGCCGTTCGTCTACCTTGCGTTTGCGAGCGATCCGAGTGCCGTGTCGCTCGATCGCCTGCAGCCGATCTGGCCCGAAAGGGTTCGCGATATCAGTCTGAGCGATTTTGGCGGCGCCTTGGTTGGTATCCTTTGGGCCTATCACGGCTGGATGAATCTCGCACCGATGGCGGGTGAGGTGAAGAACCCAAATCGAAATCTGCCGCTCGCGTTTATGATGGGCACGCTGGCGATCATCGTACTGTATGTTTCGGTGAATGTCGCGTATCACCTCGCCGTACCCCGCTCGGTGATGGTTTTCGAGGGCGTCAACACTCCGGTCGCCACGATCTTTAGCGAACGGCTGCTCGGGCGTGTCGGTCTCCTGTTGGCCTCGCTGGCATTGCTGATTTCCGTATTCGGCGCATTGAACGGCAACCTTCTGGTCGGCCCACGTTTGCTCGTCGCAATGGCAGCCGATGGCCTGGCGCCGCGTGGCCTGCATCACCTGCATAGCAAATGGGGTACGCCTTTCAGCGCCCTCGCAGTCCTGACCGGATGGAGCGTGCTGCTGGTGCTCGGGGCGTCATTGCTCAACTATTTCGGTGCGATGCGGAAGGAACTCTTCAACGTGCTGACCGACTACGCCATGTTCGGAGCCGTGGCGTTTGAAACGCTCGCCGTTGCGTCGATTTTCATGGTGCGTCGGCAGTATCCGGTCGGCACCGTCGATCTGCCGTATCGCTGCTGGGGGTATCCGTTCGTCCCAATCGTTTACATTCTCGCGATGGCGGCAGTGCTTGGAAATATGTTCTATACGCAGACCACCGAGTCGCTGATCGCCGTCGGTTTCATCGGTGTCGGCGCTGCGGTTTACTGCATTGAGTTCGGCGGCAAAAAACTGACTACCCCTTGATTCTGTTTAGCCGTTCGCCTTTGTCGAAGGCGGACACTGCGTTTACCGACGATATAATGTGAACGATCACGCCTTCCGCGTTCGCCCCAGGCGAACGGCTAAACGTATCCCACCCAGGAGCCTTTCATGTTCTCACGATGGACCACTGCTGTGATTATCGCTTCCACATGCGTCAGTGCCGCGTCGGCGCAGATTAAAGGCCCGACGTCGTTCGGCAAAACCGCCGACGGGACGGCTGTCGAGACCTATACGCTGACCAACAAGAACGGCGTGATCGTCAAGATCATGACGCTCGGCGCCACCATCACCGAAATCCACGCGCTCGACAAGAACGGCAAGTTCGCCAACGTCGCGTTCGGCTTCGACAATGTCGCCGACTATCAGACCGACAAGAACCAATACTTCGGCTGCACCACCGGCCGTGTCGCCAATCGCATCGCCAAGGGCCTGTTCACGCTCGACGGCAAGCAGTACAAAGTCGCCGTCAACAACGGGCCGAACCACCTTCACGGCGGCGTGAAGCGCAGCCTCGACAAAGTCGTGTGGAAGGCGGCGGTCCTCGGCGACTCCAATGTGCTTCAACTCACCTACACCAGCCCCGACGGCGAAGAAGGCTATCCCGGCACGCTGAAGATCGAGACGCGCTACGCCCTATCGGCCAACAACGAGCTGCAAATCTCCTGGAAGGCGACGACCGACAAGGCGACGCCCGTCAATCTCACGAACCACGCCTACTTCAATCTCGCCGGCGCCGGTTCGCCGACAGTGCTCGATCACGAATTGATGATCGCCGCCAACGAATATGTCCCCGTCGATGAGACGTTGATCCCGACGGGCAAACTCGCGCCGGTGAAGAACACGATCATGGACTTCAACAAGCCAACGCGCATCGGATCGCGAATCGAAAAGCTGATCGACACCGGCGCCAAGGGTTACGACCATTGCTACGCGCTGACGAAGCGCGAAGCGGCCCCGACGTTCGCCGCCAAGCTGCGCGATCCGCAATCGGGCCGCACGCTGACGGTGTCGACGACGCAGCCCGGCGTGCAGTTCTACTCGGGCAACTTCCTGTTCGGTCAGAAAGGCAACGGCGGCGAATACAAGCTCCGCAGCGGCCTCTGCCTGGAGACGGTGCACTTCCCCGATTCGGTGAATCAGGCAGCGTTTCCCCCGATCATCGTGCATCCCTCGCACACGTATGCCCACACTTGCATCTACGCGTTCTCGGTGGAGTAGTGTTTAGCCGCTTGCCTTAGGCGAGCGCGGGCATGTTGTATTCGATGGTGCGCCACGTCCGCGCTCGCCGAAGGCGAGCGGCTAAACGAAGTATCATTTGGTTGGAGATTTTGTCATGCATTCCCGCATCGTATCCACGCTGATCCTCGCCTGTGTCTTGGCGGGTTGCCGAAGGCCGCCGAGCGTGCAGGTGGATGCCACGCCGGAGATCACGGCCGTGGAGGCCGACACCGGCATCCGCGTCGAACCGGGCTTGGCGTCAAAGTTCAGGATCACGATCGCACGCAAGAACCTCACCGATGCCGTGCGTGTCGAATTGCGCGACCTGCCAGTAGGCGTGTCGGCGAAATCGGTCGTCATTCCCGCGAAGGAAACCGTTGGCGAGGTCGAGATCGTTGCCGATCCGACCACACAGCCCGGCACGACGAACGGCGTGCGCGCGTTCGCCAGTGCGGGCGAGGTGCAGACGTCGTCGAAGCCGTTCGGTATCCGCATCGCGCCGCCATCGATCACCTTCACGTTTGATCCGCCGATGTTGAAGCTCGCGCCGGGCCAATCGCGCCAGGTCAAAGTGACGTTGCAGCGTGGCCGAGAGGCGTTCCAGGGGCCTGTCGAAATCAAGCTCGCCGATCTGCCGAAGGGCGTCGAATGGACCACGCTGGGCAAAGGCCCCGAAGGCAGCGACGTCGCGGTGTTTGTGCTCAAGGCCGCTGCCAACGCCGGCGAAGCCGACATCAAAGCGTTTGTGCGTGCCATCGGCGCTAGCGAAACCCGGGGCGCGGCTCTATTCTCTCTGAATGTGCTCGGCTCCCCGTTTGCCCTGAAGATCGAACCGCTCCGCGTCAAGTCAGCCTACGGGCAGTCAGCCAAGGTCAAGGTTTCCGCGACGCGCAAAGACTACCAAGGCCCGATCGTCATCAAGCTTGACAACCTGCCCATTGGTGTTCAGGCCAAACCGCTTACTTTGGCCGCGAAGCAATCGGCCGGTGAGATCGACCTTGTCATCGCCGGCGATGCGCTGACCGCTGACAAGTCGATCCAGGTCAACGGCGCGACCGACGACGCACGCCAGGCCGCCGCCAGCTTCGATCTCCGCATCGAAGGTAGACCGTTCACGCTGCAAGTGCAACCCGTTCGGCTCGATGTCGTGCAAGGTACAACGGCGAAGCTCAAAGTCATCGCCATCCGCGCCAAGGACTACAACGGCCCGATCAGCCTTGAGATGAGCAACCTGCCCCAAGGCGTCAAGGCGTCATCATTCGGCATCGCTTCCCAAGGCAAAGACGCCGAGATCGAGATCACCGCCGACGACGCAGCCGCGCTTGGCGACACCTCCAACGTGCAAATTCTCGGCTCGGCGAGCGTCGGCGGGGAGATGCGCGACGTGAAGTACGGAAAGTTCGCCCTGCGCGTGCTGCCCGTATTTTCGCTTAATGTTCAACCCGGCACGATCGACCTCGTCGAGGGTCAAAAGGGGACCGTCAAAGTGACCGCGGAAAGGCGGACCTACAAAGGCACAATCAACGTCGAGCTGCGCAACCTGCCCAAAGGCGTCAGCGCCGCCAAAGCGGAAATTGCTCGCGATAAAACGAGCGTCGATATCGAACTTAGCGCCGATCCAGGCACCGGCGGGGCCAAGGCTGTCCCGCATGCCTTTGGCACAACCAACGCCAACAAGTCCGTCGCCTCCGCCGGCTTCAACGTCAGCGTGCTCGGCAAGCTCTTTGATCTCAAGGCGGACAAGCTCGTTAAAGTAACATTTGGCAGCACGGCGATACTGCATGTCACCGTCCAACGGTTTGACTATCAAGGCCCAATCGAGTTGGACCTGAAGAACTTGCCTCCGAACGTCAAAGCGAGCAAGGTCACGCTTCCCGCCGGCCAAAGCGACGTGGACATCGAACTCAGCGCCAGCCTCGACGCCAAGGAAACGAAAGCCGATGCCACGGTCATCGCCACGGCGGTAACGGCAGGCCGACGGCAGCGCGAAGCCGATCCGACGAACGTGCAAGTCGTGCCCGGGCTATTCGATCTCAAGGTCGAGCCGATTGTCCTCAACCTGCATCACGGCAGCTCCGCGAAAGTGAAGGTCACCGCTCAACGCAAGGGCCACGACGGGCCGATCACAATCGATCTGCGCAATTTGCCCGCGAAAATGAAAGCCGAGAAGATCACCTTGGCGAAGGGTGAGACCGTTGCCGAGATCGAAGTGAAGGCCGACGCCACGGTCAGCGATGGCGCGAAGGTCGATGTCTTCGCCCGCGGCATCCCGATGGGTGTGAGTAAGACAATCGATTCGGCGCGTTTCACCGTGGCCGTCGTGAGCATCGGCCAGCCCTTGAGCTTGGAATTGAAAGTCGTCCAGCCGAACGTGCAGTTGAAACCAGGTGAGTCGGTGAAAGTGAAAGTGATTGCTGTGCGGAAGAACTACGCAGGCGAGATTATGGTGGACCTGCGCAATCTGCCCGTGGATGTCGAATCGTCGAAGGCCATGATACCGGCAGGGGCAACCGAGGCGGAGATCACGCTGACGGCGAAAGCCAAAGCCGAGCCGTCGTTGAAATCGGATGCCTGCGCGGTGGGCCTCGCGATCGGTTCGGATAATTGCCCGTACGCATCGCCGCAGATGACGGTGCGTGTGCTGCGAAAGTAGTATCCGCGCATTTGGCGAGGCACCCAGAGCCGGAAGCGTGAGCGTCGGTTCATTCTGACCGTCGCTTACGCTTCCGGCTCTGTCGATTCCGATTGGCACTATTGCAATTCTTCGGGCGGCGCGGCAAATAGCATTTTATCCTTGCCGAGCCTGGTTGAAGCGTGTCGCCACGGCCGTCCAGTTGACGACGCGCCACCAGCCATCGATATAATCGACTCGGCGGTTTTGATAGCGGAGGTAGTACGCGTGCTCCCACACGTCCAGGCCAAGCAACGGCACCGCGCCAGTCATTAGCGGGCAGTCCTGATTTGCTGTGTGGGCAATCTGTAGGCGATTGTTCGCGTAAACCAGCCAGGCCCAGCCGCTGCCGAATCGTCCCAAGGCGGCGGTGCGAAACTGTGTTTTGAACGTATCGAAGTTCGTGAACGTGGAGTTGATCGCCTCGGCCAGCATTCCCGTGGGATTCCCGCCGGCGTTTGGCGCCATAGTCTCCCAGAACAGCGTGTGATTGTAATGCCCGCCGCCGTGGTTGATGACAGCCTGCCGAATCGCTTCAGGAACCTGGTTAATGTTGCGGAGAATCTGATCGAGCGGTCGCCGTGCCAATTCGGCATTGCCCATGACCGCCGTGTTCAGGCCGGTGACGTAAGTTTGATGATGGCGCCCGTGATGGATCTCCATCGTCCGAGCGTCGATCGCGACTTCGAGCGCATCGAAAGCATAGGCCAACCGCGGCAGACTGAACGGCCCGGCCGGCGGTTGGGCAGTCGCCTGCCCGAACGCAGGCACAGCGGATGCCGCGATGCCGCCCGCGACCGTGGCGAGCATTTGGCGTCGTGTCACAATCGTCATGTTCGTTTTCCTCAAAATGGAGTAGCTGTGTTGGTTAGTTGGGAGTCGTGTCCATCTTAGCGGTTTAGCTATCAGCTTTCAGCCAATCAGGAACTTAACACACGTTCAGAGCCTTCTCGCTCCGCGAGAAGTACGCATCGGAATCTTACGCGTCCGACCGGATCATCGTTTAACGATACGCACGCTGCTTTGGCTGATAGCTTGTTCCCGGAACTTTAGCGAATCCGAGCCCCATCGCGATTTTTCATGCTGGGATAGCCCGCACGTCGCGCATAGTTTAACGCGCCGCGCTCAAAACGATGGCGATTTTTGCCCATGTCTATTTCAATCCGACGTGTAGTCTGGGAGAATGAATGTGTGGAGCTAGGGAGTCCGCAATCGTCTCATGGAAGAGCCTGTTCGAAAATCGGTGATTGTGCCATGCGATTGTTTTTCGTCTTCGCCATGTTTCTGGCGCGAGCAAACTCGGTGCAAGCAGGTAGTCTGCAGGTTCCGATCGATGGCGATCGCGACGTGTTGCAGACGATCCTCGCTCGGCGATTGCTTCACGAGGATCCCGATTTGGTGGCCTGGAACATCGGCGTGATCGTGCAGGATCGCGTGCTGGTGCTGTGGGGGCCGGTGCCTAGCGCGGAGGTGGTGTTTCGGGCGGAGCTGTGCGTGCGGACGATGCCGGGGTTGGCGGACGTGCGGAATGAGTTGTTCGTGTGCGAGCCGATTGAAGCGATCAAGAGGCCGTTGCGAATTCAACTCCCCCCGACGCATCTCCCGGATCGATTGCCGCCGCCGCTTCCGAAGGAATCCCTGCGGGCGCCGACGGGTGCGCCGGGCGTATTGGCGAAGCAAGAGCTTCCGATGACAGCGACCGACAAGCCGGCGAAGCAACCCAACGCCACCCCGGCCTCGGCAAAAGCGTCGCCTCCGTCGGACCGGCCAACGCTCGGCGCCCCGCTCCTCGCCGATGCAGTGCGCTCGGCCTTGCAGAGTCAGCCGGCGTTTCGCACGATGCAATTCGCCGTCAGCGAAGGCCGCGTCTATTTGCGCGGCGCGGACGCCGGCGCTCTCGTCGAAGCCGCCCAGATGATCGCAAGATTGCCGGGCGTCGTCGGCGTCGTTATTGGTGATCGAGTGGAGCAATAAAATTTGTTGCTCTCAACGCTCAGCCCTACAAAAACTCGGGCTAATAGCTGAAAGCTGATAGCTGATTGCTTTAGGGGTTGCATCTCGTTTCGGTTTTTCTAAAACGCATGTAGGACGGTGACGGAGCACCCGTGGCATCAACATCATTTCATTCCCTACGTAATAAGGTGTCGTCGTGGTGCAACCGCTTATATTACAGTATTTTCAGCTGCTGCCCGAACGCCATACCGACGAAGAACCGGTCAATTGGCCCCGAGAATATCGCAAAGCCCTGCTCCGCTATAAGCGTGCTGTCGAGGCACGCTACCTCGAATCGACTCTGGAACGCCTGCTCTTCGCCCCAGACACCGATACGCGTCAAGCGGCCGTGCTCGCTCTCGGCCTGATGGGGTCGATCAAAATCAGCCCGACCGTTGCCCTCTGTCTGCACGACGAGGACGAATCGGTTCGCCGAATCGCCACCGAATCGCTTTGGGCGATTTGGCAGCGTGGCGATTCCACCGACAACAACCAGGAATTGCAACGCCTCATGCGCCTGATCGCTAAAGACGAGGACGCAGTGATCATCCTCGCTGGCTTCGACGCGCTCCTTGCCAAAGCCCCGCGCTTTGCCGAGGCTTACAACCAACGCGCGATTGTGCACTTCAAACGCGGCGACTATGTCCAGGCGATTCGCGATTGCGAGAAGGCGATGCGGCTCAACCCGCATCATTTCGGCGCCGCTACCGGCATGGGCCAGTGCTTCATGAAACAGAAGAAATTGCGCGCCGCCCTACGCATCTATCGCCGAGCGAGCCGCATCAACCCGAACCTGCACAACATCCGCGAAACGATCGTGTCGTTGGAACGCATGCTCGGCGAAGAAGGCAAACGCTGATCCGTCCGCTTGCGGCTTAGCGCTCGCATCGCGCCATGCGGCGATTGCGGTTCATTCCAGTTCATCCAGTTGAACCATCTCTCCGCCGCGCGGCGTGGCCAAGGCGCGCAGCACGTTGCTGTCGATTTCGGGCCGCACCGCTCGGACGGTCCCGTCGGCCATCACGAACAGCACCGCTTTGCTCTGCACCCTGATGAACAGCGCGGACAGCAGAAAGCCCGCGAGAAAGAACGAGATGTTCTCGATCCGCAATTTCGCGATGTCGGTCAAGTGCGGCCACGGCATGCCTGCGAAGAGTTGCATGATAGGCTCCAGGAGTGGTTCGTTAGCCGGACGCGCGAGCGACGAACGCGCTCACCGTCGCTTGCGAGTCCGGCTAACAAGACGGCCTCACCAGCGCACGAGTGCCGTGCCCCAAGCGAGGCCGGCGCCGAATCCGCTCATCACGACGAGGTCGTTTTCCTTGATGCGTTTGTCCTGCATCGCTTCGTCGAGCGCGAGCGGAATCGAGCCGGCGGAGGTGTTGCCGTACTTCTCAAGGTTATTATACACCCTAGACCGCGGAATGCGCAACACGTCAATGGCGGCATTGATGATGCGGATATTCGCTTGATGGGGAATATATAGGTTCACCATGTCGGGCGTCATGTTGGCGTAGGTCAAGACATCTTGAATGGTGTCGCACAAGATCGCGACGGCCCAGCGGAAGACGGCTCGACCATCCATGTACATGTAGTGCAAACCCTTGGCCAACAGTTCGGGCGTCGGCGGCATGCGGCTGCCACACGCGGGTCGGCTGAGGAGATCGCCGCCCGAACCATCGGCGCCGAGGCTGTAGCCGAGGATGCCCTGATCGGGTCGGCCACGCGTTAAGAGCACCGCGCCGGCGCCGTCGCCGAACAGAGGATAGGTTTTGATGTCGTCGGGATTGACGACGCGCGAGTTGGCGTCGCCGCCGATGATGAGCGCGAGGTCGCTGGCGCCAGAGGCGATATAGGCGGCACCGGTGATGAAGGCGTACATGAACCCCGCGCAGGCGGCTTGTAAGTCCACCGCGGGGCAGTTAAGCTTGAGTTGATCTTGGATTAGACACGCCGTGGACGGAAATGACATGTCGGGCGTGAAGGTTCCGACCAAGCAAAGATCGATGTCCGACGGTTTCACGCCGGCGGCGTCAATACAACGCCGGGCTGCCTGATAGCAAAGGTCGCTTGTGGCTTGATGGGGCAGGGCGTGTCGGCGTTCGAAAATTCCGGTGCGCTTCACGATCCAATCGGAATCGAAACCGAGCCGTTTGTGGAGATGCTCGTTCGTCACGATACCATCGGGAACGTAGCTTCCGGTGGAAAGGACGCGAACGCCAGTAAGACGTCGGCAGCGCGGGCGCGACGATGGGGGACGTTCTTCGCTCATAGCTTGCCAACCAATCCCTGCCGGGGCCAATTCCGTCGCCGTGACGGGATACAAGAGGCAATATACACCGTGCGCAAATAATTGGCTAACCCAATTCACGGCTCGTGGCAACAATGAATGCCCTAAGAGACTGCGTGCTTTGGGATGGCCGGGCCAAGGGGCGTCGGCATTTCGTCCCAGGTTCGGCCTTGCAGTTCGCGGCCTGTGCGTTTTTTGTTCACTCCGCCCCATTGCTTGAAGAAGAACGGCACGCCAGCGGCCTGACATTGATCGCGGATGTCGAGCACCCATTCCTCGCGCATCGGCCTGGCGCCAGGGCCGGACTCGCCGCCGACGATCACCCAGTGGATGTCACGCAGGTCGAGCGTCGAAATCGCGCCGAGCAATGGTTCGACCGACAGAAACCGTACCGCCGCGCCGGTCGTGCAAAGATGGTCGATGCGAGACGTATAGTCGGCCGACTCGACGCTGACGCCCATCCAGACATTCGCAGGCCAATCGATCTCGCGATTGAGCGCCGCCAACCGATCGGCACGCTTCGTGAGAATCTGGAAGCGATGCCAGGACGCCTTTCGCATCGTCGCAAATACCTGTTGGATGAACTCGATCGGGACATCCTTGTGAAACAAATCGCTCATGGAATTGACGAATATCCGCTGCGGTTTCTTCCACTTCAACGGCAACTCGAGGGCGTGCGGATGCAGCGTGAGGTCGAAGCCGTTGCGATAGTTCGATTGCCCCATGAGCCGTAAGCGGAGTGACATGCGCTCGGCATAGCAATTGGCGCAGCCAGGCGAAATCTTGTCGCACCCGGTCAGCGGATTCCAGGTTGCTTCGGTCCATTCGATGGCGGATTGTTGGCCCATAGGGGTAGTTTACGATTTTCGTCACTTGCGCCGAACATTGTGCGTTCGCTTGCCTATCCGGTTTCGCCTGGTGTACAATACACCTTCGACGGTTGGGTTTATCGTTTTTCCGAGCCGCGACCGTCAGGGAGCCGCCGACAAGCTGCCGTGCGCACACTGTCGGCCGCTCCCTGACG
The DNA here is from genome assembly GCA_945861245.1 of Singulisphaera sp. GP187. Classification (GTDB taxonomy): domain Bacteria; phylum Planctomycetota; class Planctomycetia; order Gemmatales; family Gemmataceae; genus SIAQ01. The sequence continues at coordinate 20,904 of CAMAUE010000033.1, read as the reverse complement.
GTCGCGGCTCGGAAAAGGTTCGATTCGTCCGAAAATGCGACGTTATCCAACCGTGCGAAGAATTCCAACACACTTGGTAGCCCCGTCGCTTGCGCGCCCGGCTAACAGATTGGGCTTGCACTGTATTTGGAGTTCCGTTATTAACCCTCCACCGAAATCCATTACCGATGCTCAGGAAGAGATCATCGACCTAGAAACGATCGAGGATGAAGATGACACATTCGATCGCCCCGAACCGCTGCCGCGCTGGGGGCGATTGTTGCTCTTTGGGCTTACCGTGCCGTGGGTAATCGTGTTGTCCATCGCGGTGTATTTGAATCCCTACACGGACGGCGGACCGTTGCGTATGGGCACGCATCAGCAGCTGGGGTTGCCCGAATGCAACTTCAAAATGCTGACGACGATCCCGTGCCCCTCGTGCGGCATGACGACGAGCTTCTCGTTGCTGATGCACGCGGATGTTTGGAACTCGATGAAGGCGAACTTCGCGGGCACGGCGCTGGCGGGCTTCGGGCTGTTGTTCGTGCCGTGGGCGCTGGCTAGTGCGTTTCTCGGACGGATTGTGATTGTCCGCCAGCTTGAGATGGTCGTCTTTCGGCTGGCGATGGTTTTTTTGGTAATGCTGTTCGGCCGTTGGGCCATCGTGTTGATACTCGAATGGTTCTTCTGACCGCGTTTGATGCGGATTCGCTCTCACGGAGGAGTGCTCATGAAAAGTAAACACACGCTATGGGTCGGTTCACGCTATCGTTGGCGATGGATGCTGGTCCTGAGCGGGTTTCTGGCGTGGTGCTCCATCGGCTGCAACCCGGCGACGTTCGGGTTCCTGTTTCCGGAGGACACCATTCAACCGGAGCACAAGATATTCAAGGGCGAGAAGGAGTATCTGTTTGTTGGGGAAAAAGAAGTTACAGTTGCCGTGCTGTGCCATTTCGAGAGACCGCCGTTGAAACAGGAGTTGGCCGGCGCCGACATCGAACTCGCAGACCTCGTTGCACAGACACTTCGCAGAAATGCGCAGGACAACAAGCACAAACTGAAGATCGTGCCAGCCTCCGAGATTCGCGGTGCTTTCCACAAGCAACTGGCGACCGGTCATGTAAACAAAGTTGAACTTGGCAAACAATTCAAAGCCGACTACGTGCTGGAAATGTCGATTGGCGAGATGACGCTGTACGAGAAAAACACCTATCCCGCGATGTTTCGTGGCAATACCGACATCGTCGTCGATTTGTATGACGTGAACAGTAAAGACGTCGATCGCAAAATCTACACCAAAGACTTTCGTACGCAGTATCCCGGTACCAGCGGGCCCATCGATGCAGGCACAGCGAACCCTGGCCAATTCCGCGGCGTGTTTTTGCTCCGAATCGCGGCCAACATCAGCAAGCTCTTCATCGAGTATCCGCGGATCAACAAGCATGTGATGGATTAGGTTCTAAGCAGCCGTTCCTGTTTTTCGCTTGCCGCTTAGCGCTCTCGTAAGTGCAACCGAGCGCTAAGCGGCAAGCGAAAAACAGGAACGGCGAGAAATTCCGCTACGCAAATGCCATGAAACTTCGGAAAATAGCCGTATCGTCCCACCGATACCTGCAAATAACTCCGAGGCGATCATGGCTCGAATCATCGCAACCACTATTCTGCTCGGCGCACTCTTGACCTCCGGACTCCTTCGCAATTCCAGCGCTGGCGAGAAGAAGGTCGCCGCGGGGCCTGCCATCGATTTCAATCGCGACATTCGGCCCATCCTTTCCGACAACTGCTTCACTTGCCACGGACCCGATGAATCGCAGCGCAAGGCCAAGCTTCGCCTGGACACGCGCGATGGTGCACTTGCGAAACTTCGCAGCGGCGGGCATGCGATCGTGCCAGGCAAATCAAACGATAGCGAGCTGCTCCGTCGGCTTATCTCCACCGACGACGCCGAGCGCATGCCGCCACCAAAGACGAACAAGAAGCTGACGCCTGCCCAGGTCGATCTGCTCAAACGCTGGATCGCACAAGACGCCAATTACGCCAAGCACTGGGCGTTCGTGGCTCCGGTTCGAGCGTCGCTGCCGGAGGTCAAGGACAGCACGTGGGCGCGCAACGGCATCGACCGCTTCATTCTCGCGAGGCTCGAAAAAGAAGGCCTGAAACCATCGCCCGAAGCGGACCGCACGACGCTCATCCGCCGACTCTCTCTCGACCTCACCGGTCTGCCCCCCACGGTAACGGAGATCGACGGGTTCTTGAACGACAAGCAGCCGGGCGCGTATGAGCGCGTCGTCGAGCGCTATCTCAGCTCGCCGCATTATGGCGAGCGCATGGCAGTGGATTGGCTGGACGCCGCACGCTTCGCGGACACGCATGGCTACCACATCGACGCCGGGCGTGATATGACGCGCTGGCGCGAGTGGGTAATCGACGCGTTCAACAACGATCTGCCGTTCGATCGGTTCACCGTCGAGCAACTCGCCGGCGACCTCTTGCCGAACGCGACGGTCGAGCAGAAGATCGCCAGCGGGTTCAATCGTAATCACATGATCAACTTTGAAGGCGGCGCGAGTCCCGAGGAGTATCTAAACAACTACATCGTCGATCGCGTCAACACCACCGCGACGGTTTGGCTCGGTTTGACGACGACGTGTGCGCAGTGCCACGATCACAAGTACGATCCGATTTCGCAGCGCGAGTTTTATCAGATCTACGCGTTCTTCAACGGCATTCCGGAGAAGGGCCTCGACGGTTCCAAAGGCAACGCGGCACCGACGATCAAAGTGCCAACGACGGCACAACGTGACGCCATCGCCAAGCTCGACGCGCAAATTCAATCGCTGGAGAGTACGCAAAAGGATCCGAAAAAAATCGCGGAGCTTCTGGCCGAGAAGAAGAAGCTTGAAGCACAAGGGGCCGCCAGCGCGATGGTCATGCAGGACATGCCGACGCCACGCGACACGTTTATGCTCCTTCGCGGGGAGTACAACAAGAAAGGCGCGAAGGTTTCGGCTGGCGTGCCTGCGGTTCTGCCGCCGTTGGCCAAGGATGCGCCGGCGAATCGTCTGACGTTCGCACGCTGGCTGACCGATCCCGCCCATCCACTCATGAGCCGAGTAATTGTCAATCGCTATTGGCAGCTGTTCCTCGGCACCGGTCTGGTCAAGACTGTCGAGGACTTCGGCTCGCAAGGCGAGTTGCCCAGCCATGTCGAGTTGCTGGATTGGCTTGCCGTCGAATTTTCCAATCCGGCGAGCGGGAAAGCCTGGAGTGTGCGCGATCTGGTACGCACCATCGTCACCTCGGCGACCTATCGGCAAGCATCGGTCGTGACGAAGGAGCACCTCGCGCGGGATACGGAAAACCGTCTATTAGCGCGCGGGCCACGCTTCCGCTTGCAAGCCGAGTTTATTCGCGATCAGGCGTTGGCGATCAGCGGTTTGCTCAATCGCGAAATCGGCGGCGCGAGCGTCAGCCCCTATCAACCTGCGGGACTGTGGCAGGAGTTGGCATCACGCCAAGACAGCAAGAATTGGTCGGCACAGTTCTTCGTGCAGAGCAAAGGAAAAGACCTGTATCGCCGCACGATGTACACGTTCTGGAAGCGCACTAGTCCGCCGCCGCAACTGATGACGTTTGACGCGCCGGACCGTGAAATCTGCACGGTGCGCCGTTCACGCACGAACACGCCGCTACAGGCGCTGGTGCTGATGAACGACCCGACCTACGTGGAAGCGTCGCGCAAATTCGCCGAACGGATGATGCAAAAAGAAAAAACGCCGGAAGCGCGTTTGGCGTTCGCCTGGCGAACGGCGACGGCGCGGGCACCATCGGATCGCGAGATCGGCATTTTGCAGCTTGCTCTCGACAAGCAGTTGCAAATCTATCGCGGCAATCCGAAAGCCGCTGAGGCGCTGCTGCGCGTGGGTGAATCGCCGCGCGATGAGACATTGGCCGCGACGGAGCTTGCTGCGTATACGATCATTGCGAGTGTCATTCTGAATTTGGACGAGGTGGTGACGAAGAATTAGTTTAGCCGCTCACGCATCGCAAACCGGGCCGAGTTACTTCGCGAAAGAAATAACCAATAGCCATCCGGAACTTTTCCCGAGGTCGCCATGTCTACACCGCAAAAACGCATCAATGAACTGCGTCAGCAATTGGCCCATCACAACTACCTCTACTACGTCCAGGCGATGCCCGAGATCTCCGATCGCGAGTACGATCGGCTACTCGACGAACTCAAACGCCTTGAGGCCGAGCATCCCGCTCTGCAATCGCCCGACAGCCCCACGCAGCGCGTTGGCGGGCAGCCGATCGCCGGTTTTGCGACGGTGACACATCGCGAGCCGATGTTGTCGATCGACAACAGCTACAATGCCGACGACCTGCGCGAATTCGATCAGCGCGTGCGCAAGCTGCTCCAAGGCGAGACGCCTACGTATGTCGTTGAGCTGAAGATCGACGGCGTCGCCATGTCGATCACCTATCTCGACGGCGCGTTGAGTGTCGGCACGACCCGCGGCGACGGCGAGCAAGGCGACGACGTGACGCACAACCTCCGCACCATCAACGACGTGCCTTTGAAGCTGCCCGAATCGCCGCGGTTGTTCGAGACGCGTGGCGAAGTCTACATGACGCGGGCCGACTTCGCCCAGTATAACCGCGATCGCGTCGCCAAGGGGCTGGAGCCGGCGGCCAATCCGCGCAACCTCTCGGCGGGCACCTTGAAGCTGCTTGATCCGAAGGAATGCCGCCGCCGTCGCCTGCGGTTCTTCTCCTACGCGCTTGGCCCTTGCGAAGGCGTCGCCGTCAACACGCATCTCGAATCGCTCGAGTTGCTCAAGCGCTTCGGCTTTCCTGTCAATCCGCACATCGTGTCGTTTGACAGCATTGCCGGCGTAATTGACTATTGCAACAGCTGGGCGACGAAACGCCACGAACTCAACTACGAAACCGACGGCATGGTCATCAAGGTCAACGACTTCGCGCAGCGGAAGAAACTTGGCACGACCGCCAAGTCGCCGCGCTGGGTCATCGCGTACAAGTTCGCCGCCGAGCAGGGGATTACGAAGTTAGTGTCGATCGACATTCAGGTCGGCAAATTCGGCACGCTGACGCCGGTCGCCAATCTTGAGCCGGTACACTTGGCCGGCACGACTGTGAGTCGCGCCAGTTTGCATAACGCCGACTTCATCGCATCGAAAGACATCCGCGTCGGTGATACGGTGGTCGTCGAGAAGGCGGGCGAGATTATCCCCTATGTCGTTCGCTCCGAACCCGATGCACGCACCGGCAGCGAGATCGTGTTCACGTTTCCCGCCACCTGCCCCGCGTGCGGCAGTACGGTCGAGCGCGACAAAAACGGCACGTTCTATCGCTGCATCGGCGGACGCAAGTGCACCGCCCAGGTGAAAGAGATACTCCGCGGTTACGCTCGCCGAAGCACGATGGATATCGAAGGGTTGGGCGAAAAGATCATCGAGCAACTCGTCGATGCCGGCCTGGTGAAGTCGATCGCCGATCTCTATCGGCTCACGCTCGAGCAAGTCGTCGGCCTGGAACGCATGGGCAAGAAGTCGGCCCAGAATCTGCTCGACGGCCTCGCCGCCAGCAAGGAGCGCGGGCTGGCGCGTTTGCTCGCTGGTCTCGCGATCCCGCATGTCGGCGATAGCGTCGCGGATGTGCTTGCGAATGCGTTTGTCACGGTCGATGCGCTTACGGAGGCATCCGTCGAACGTCTGGCACAGATACAGGGCGTTGGCCCGATCATGGCCCAGGCGATTCATGATTATTTTCACGACCAACACAATCAATCGATCATCGCCGAGCTTCGCTCGCTGGGCCTAAAACTTTCGCAGGACCAACGCCCTAGCCCCGCTCAAACGGGCGGCGCCGACTTCACCGGCAAAACCTTCGTCGTCACGGGAACTTTGTCCAAGTATGGCCGCGAGGAAATCGAAGCCCTAATTCGCAGCCTGGGCGGAAAAGCCACGGGCAGCGTTTCCAAAAGCACCAGCTACCTCATCGCCGGCGAAAAAGCCGGCAGCAAGATGGACAAAGCCAAACAGCTCGGCGTAATCATCCTTACCGAGGATGAATTTGAAAAACTGATTGGAAAAGTCACGCACCCCCTGCCCCCTGCCCAATGAGACAAGATCAGGGAAAATGCTCGCCAAATGGGCCAATCGCGGCGCTCAGGCTCGGACAATGTACCATTGCTAACCGCCTGGGGTATCATGCGGCTCTGGTCACACGAATCATAGAATCCCTAAAGGCAGACCAGGGGCTCTCGGCGATTGCGTCATGCCACTCAGATGCGCTTGACAAAACGGATGAGGTAAGTCTTAATGGTATCGTCTGGGCCTTTATTCCTGCGTAGGATGCCTAGGTCATCATTGGCGCGATCGTCGATGGTAATCGCGCTGGGCAAGGCCTGAACCAGAAAACGATTAGCCCGGAGATAATATGGCAAGCCTTCGTCACCGAGCTGCGGTCACGCTCGTGGAAATCCTCGTCGTAATGGCCATAATCGGGATTCTCATTGCGATTCTCGTGCCGGCCGTGCAGAGGGTTCGCAATGCCGCGGCCCAGACGGAATGCACGAACAAGATGAAGCAAATCGCGACGGCATTGCACAGCTACCACGACGCCAACAAGCAGTTTCCGCCGGCGTTGAGTTTGAACACATCCGATTCGTGGTATCTGAGTTGGATGGGGCGCATCTTGCCGTTCGTTGACAATGATCCAATGGCGACAGAGATTACTAAAGAGTACACGCGCGTCAATTCGCCTTGGGGCAATTTCTGGCTGCCGGCGTGGGGCGGGCAGCCGCCGCATGTGGGGTTGTCGGAATCGCCCGCGATCTTCCGATGCTCGTCCGAAGGCCGAGCAATGACGATGAGCGTGATGCTCGGCACAGGCAATGCCGCCGACGCCGGTTTCACGAGCTACCTCGGCGTGCATGGTTCCGATGACACGGCGGCTGACGGCATCCTTGTCGTTGGCGCCCGCATCACGATGAACAGCATCACGGACGGCTCCAGCAGCACACTCATGGTCGGCGAACGCCCACCTTCCAAAGACATGGGATATGGTATGTGGTACGCCGGCGCGGGTTACGATGGCAACGGCACGGGCGATGTCGTCCTCGGCGCCCGCAGTACGCCTTTCACCACCAAGCTCACCTGCCCGCCGACCAAAGTCGGCCTGCAATCGGGCAACGTCAACGACTCCTGCAGCCAATCGCACTTCTGGAGCCATCATTCCGGCGGCAGCAACTTCGCCTTCGCCGATGGAACCGTCCGCTTCCTCACCTACGCCGCCGACGCGAAGCTCCAGGCCCTCGCGACTCGAAATAGCGGCGACGACGCGACGGTGGAGTGACATGTTGATAATGTAAGCCCAAGGGTGAGGCACTCCGAACCCCCATAGGCACCAACTTAAGCTAAGCCGCAACACGGTTAGAATTTTAACCACAGAGACACAGAGACCCACAGAGACACAGAGGAAACACGAAGAATGGGAAACAAGGAAGGCACGCCGGGTCGTGAAATTGCTCACTCCCTATTCCTCCCATTTTCTCTGTGCCTCTGTGCCTCTGTGGTTAAATTGCGTATTGCTGACATCGTTCCCTTAAGTTGGTGCCTATGGAGTGAGGTACTCCGAACCCCTGGGATCCCGCTTGGGCTATCCCAGAGGTTCGGAGTACCTCGCCATTGGTCTTATTTCAAACAGGAGCTTCCATGCTGATACGTATCATGCCGTTGTTGATTCTTGCGATGGTCCTCATCGTGCCAGTCTCGGGACAGGAGAAGGAGAACCCGCTCTTTACCGAGGTGAAGGCCAACTTGAAGGATCCGACCAAGCGCTTCACAATGATTGTGTCGGTCAAGGTCAAGGCCGACGCCGGCGCGAAACTCGAAGCAGCTTTCGCCAAGGCGCGTGTGGAGACGCTGAAAGAAAAGGGTTGTCTGGTGTATGAAATGAATCGCGATGCGAAGGCAGGCGACGAGTACATCGTCTACGAACGCTGGCAGAACCTCGCCGCTCTCGATTTCCATCTCAAGGCGGCACACACGCAAACGTTGTTGACGACGATCGGCGATCTGCTCGTCGGTCCACCGAGCGTAAAGGTGTACATTCCCGCCGGTGAATGAAGCATTGGTTTTCATTTCAGAGCCGCGCACGAAGTAAGCGGTTTTAGTGAATTCAATCCACTTACTTCGTGCGTGGCTCGGACGAGCATCCCGGAAGTGTTGCATCCCGACGGCTACGGTCTATTCCGGTCGCTTACGTTGGATTATTCGGGGCTGGCCTTTTTTCGAAATCTCCACCCTTTTCGTTTTCTTCGCCCGTCCGTAAATTATTTCCCAGTTAGCAACCCTTATTCCGCGAAGGAACGCTGGGCGATGAATGATCCTTATGCCGTGTTGGGTGTGTCGGCGGACGTCGACGACGACACGATTCGTCGGCGCTACCTTGAGTTGGTCAAGCAATTCTCGCCGGAACAACATCCCGATAAATTTGCTAAGATTCGTCTAGCGTATGAAGCGACGCGCGATCTGGAAACGCGTTTGCAGCATCAGCTGTTTGAGGCCGGGAAAAACGAAAGTATTGAAGCCATTCTTGAGGAACTCGCATGTCGGACGACCCGGCGCCGATTGACATTGCCAGCGTTGATTCAAGCGGCCCGGAAATCGTGACGGTTGATCCGGTCGACGAGCTTCTTGCCGACTTTCGCGCCTGGCTAATCGCGACGCAGGCCGAACCCTCTGCGCCTGCGACGGCTTCACTCGATGTGGCTACCGTCGTGCAGCAGTTCATCGCGCTTCGGCAAGAAATAAACCTGCAAACCAAAGCGACGCGCGCACAGCAGGAGCAGGCGGGGCAGGCCCTGGGGTTGTTGCAACAGGCGCTTGAAGCCGTCAAACGCCAAGAGTCGCAGGCCCACGAATCGGCCCGGAATTCCGTCGATGAGGCGGTTCGGCCATTGCTCAAGACGCTTATCGACGCACACGATGCGCTGTCGTTGGCGCAACGCGGGTTGGAACGGATCGAGCAACAGCCTCAGCCCGAGCCTGCACCACCACCGGCACTAGCACCTGTGGTGACGGGATCGGACAAGATACCGCCGCCACCGGTGTTGAAGATTTGGGTTCCGTATTGGGCACGCTGGCTTGGATTGAGCGAATTGATCGAACGCCAGGTCGAGCCGATGCGGCGATGGCACGCCGGGTTGAAGTCGTTCGGCGTCGTTGTGCCGATGTCGGCGCAGCCGGAACCCGCTCCGGTCGACCGCACGTCGAGCGAGCGCGCGGAGAAATTGCAGCAAACGATCAACGCGCTGCTCGTCGGCTATCGCATGAGCCTGCAGCGACTGGAACGCGCCATGACGCAATTCGGCCTGGAGGCGATCGATTGCGTCGGCGAGCCGTTCGACCCGGAGATCATGGAAGTCGCCGAGGTCGTTCGCGAAGAAGGCCGCAAGGGCACGGAGGTTCTCGAAATCGTGCGACCCGGATACCGCTGGCAGGGACGACTGTTCCGCTACGCTCAGGTGCGCGTGGTAAGGGCGTAGGAACCTTAGCGTTCCGAGCGCCAAGCCGCACGCGGAATTTAACGAGTGATTCCTTTTAAGGGACCGCGACATCATGTCCGACATTATTCTTGGCATCGATCTGGGCACGACGAACAGCGAAGTCGCCATCATCCGCGATGGCATACCGCACGTCTTTGAAGAGGACGGCGATCCCATCCTGCCCTCCTTCGTCGGACTCGCGGACGACGGCAAGCTGCTCGTCGGCAAAGCGGCGCGCAATCAGTGGATCGTCGCGCCGGAACGCACCGTCAAGTCGATCAAGCGCAAGATGGGCCAGGACGTCAAAGTCAAGCTCGGCGATCAGGAGTATCGCCCGCAGGAAATCTCCGCGATGATCCTGCGAGCCTTGAAAACGCGGGCGGAGACGCAGCTTGGCAAAGCCATCAGCAAAGCCGTCATTACCGTGCCGGCGTACTTCAATGACGACCAGCGCAACGCCACGCGCGAGGCCGGCGAACTCGCCGGGCTGGAGGTCGTCCGCATCCTCAACGAACCGACTGCCGCCTCGCTCACGTACGATCCCAAGAACACCGAACTACACCGCATTCTCGTCTATGACCTGGGCGGCGGCACGTTCGACGTCTCCGTCGTCCAAGCTCAGGACGGCGTCATCGAAGTCCTCTCCAGTCACGGCGATACCCAACTCGGCGGCGACGACTTCGACGAATTGCTCTTCAAGCACGTCGTCCTCAAGTTTCAAGCCGAGCACAACATCGACCTTGGCGTCAACGCCATTTCACGTGCTCGCGTCCTGCTCGCGGTTGAGGCTGCCAAACGTCAGCTTTCCTTCCACGCCTTCGTTCGGCTCGAAGAGGAATTCATCGCCGAGAAGGAGGGCCAGGCCCTGCACCTCCAGATGGAGTTGACGCGCAGCGAATATGAGGACCTCATCCGCCCGCTCATGCAGCGGACCATGGACTGCGTGCAACGTGCGCTCGAAGACGCCAAACTGACGCCGAACCAGATCAACAAAGTCGTACTCGTCGGCGGCAGCACGCGGACGCCGCTCGTTTCCGAGATGCTCGAAAAACGTCTCGGCCAGCCCGCCCATCAAGAAGTCAATCCCGACCTGTGCGTCGCCATGGGCGCGAGCATCCAGGCCGCCATTATCAATGGTGAAGATGTTGGTGCCGTGCTCGTGGATATTACGCCGCACTCGCTCGGCATCAAATGCCTTTCCTATCGTAACGGCATCGAAAATCCGTTCCGTTTCGCACCGATCCTGCGCCGCAATACGGCCCTGCCCGCGTCGCGCAGCGAAGCGTTCAGCACGGTATCCGACGGACAGGATGCCGTCGATATCGAAATCTTCCAGGGCGAAAACGACGACGTGCGGTTCAACCATCGGCTCGGTAAGTTCCTCATCAACGGTTTGGCGAACGTGCCGGCGGGCAACCTACTTGTCGTGCAGTGCGATCTGAATCTCGACGGCATGCTCAAAGTCACGGCCAAGGAAAAAGCGACGGGCTTGCAGAAAAACGTCACCATCGAGAACGCGCTCGCCCGGTTCGACGATGCCGAGATCTCGCAGGCACGTGAACGGCTTGATCGCCTGTGGGGCGAAGCCGTTCCCGCAGGTGGTTTCGCGGATGATGACGATCCGTTCAACGAAGCCAGCGAGCTGGATGTCGCCAACGGAGTGCCCGAACTCGTGGACGCGCCACGTGAAGGGCAGCGTGAATCGGTGCTGGCGAAAGCGCTCGTCGAAAAAGCCGAACGTCTCCTGGCCAAGGTTGCGCCGGAAGACCGCGTCGAACTCGAACGCCTGCTCGGCAGCGTGCGCAACGCCATGACCGACAGGCAATGGGAAAAGGTCACGGCGTCGTGCAACGAACTGAGCGACATCTTATTCTATCTTGAAGATGCGTGATTGGTCGTTTAGCCGCTCGCCTTTGGCGAGCGCGAACGACGTATCCGCGCTCGCCAAAGGCGAGCGGCTAAACAAGTGGGAAATAATCGATGCGATGCCCGGTATGCCGAGCGGAAAACGGAATGGACGCAGCCTGTCGCCGATGCAAGGCCGATCTGTCGCTCTTGGTCGCCGTGGAAGAAACACGAGCCAGCGAGTTAGTACGATCCGCGGAAGCAATCATGGCGAATGACGGCGACGCAGCACTCCAGCATGCGGAAACTGCACACCACCTGCGTGCCGACCGCGACAGCTGGCACCGCCTGGCGGTTGCACATCTCCTCCGCCGCGATTTCGAGCGAGCGCTGACATGCCGGGCGGCGGCGCTGTGATCGCCTTTGACAGGAAACCCAAGCCCAGGGGTGAGGTGCTCCGAACCCCTGGGCTTGGGTTTCCTGTCTACGCCTCTTCCAGGAAACGCTCGGGGATCGCCGCCCGCAGTAAATCACGCGGGATGTCCTTACCGATTAGCGTTTTCGCCTGCAATTCGAGCACGTCCAGCGCTAATTCCAGGGGCTGCACGATCGCGCCAGTTCGGCTTTGCGCCTCGCGGAGGAACGTGGTCAGGCGCACGCCGGCGGTCAGGTCCATGACGAACATGCCTGGTTTGAGATAGCTTGGATACAATTCGGTTTTGCCCGTCCGTTGGTCGACGGCGTTTTCGCAGACGATCAGCACATCGTGCATGGTGCTGTAGAGGGCGTCGAGGGCCAGGTAGCGACAGCCAATCTTCTGGGCGGCGACTTGGCCGGCTTTCTTATCCCGACAGGCGAGAATGGCGCTGCCTCCGGCACGTTGCACATCCCTGGCGATGACCAAGGCCATCGGATTCAGGCCGGCGATCATGATGAGGCGTCCCTTGATCGGCTCGCCGCCTTCGTAGCGCGTCGCCAGCAGGCTCGTCAGCGCTTTCATCCAGGCCTTGCATGCTAAATGCACGCCATGCCAGGCCTCGTTCTTGCGAATGACGACGTCCGCGGATTGCGTCTCCTTCGCCAGGCCGTGCAGTTCAAGGTCCATATCCAGAATCGACGCTTGATGCTCGTCGGCAATGACCGCGCCGTTGAGCTTGCACGCCTCCATGATCTTGCGGAAAATTTTCATGTTTCCGACGCCGATCGGCAGGCAGCGGTACGGCATTTCCATCGCGTGAAAGAGCGCGTTGAGCGCCGCCACCGTAATCTGATCGCGATCGCTAAAACCGGTCACGCCGATGAGCTTGGTCGTTTTCTCGATGTCTTGCAAGCGATAGATCGCGTCGAGGTCTGATACGGTCGGCTGCCCCGGATACGCCTCCATACCGCGTTCCAGTGCGGCATACACCCACGGCGCGCCGATTTTTTGGCTCAACACCGACAGCATCACGCCTGGCTTGCCCAGGCCGACGACGACGGTTGGCACGGCCGCCTTGGCCAAGATTTGCACGAGCGGCCAGGCCTCCTCCGGCGTCCGCGCCAGCGTTACCAGCTTGATGACGTCCGGGCGCTTCGCCTTCATCTCGTCGTAGATTTCGAGAATGTCCGGCGGCGTTTCCTTCAAGTTCGTGTAGGAGATTACACGCTTGCTCGGCGGAAATGGACGGATGTCATCGGCGGCATCGAGTTCGATCTCGACATATTCCGCCTTACTGATGATGCATTGGCGCAGGATCGTGAGCCGATCCGCTTCGGTCCCGTCCCAGAACCCGCCGTCATCGGGCCGGCGACACGTCATAATGACGGGCTTCTTGCCCTTGGCCGCCATGAGGTCGCCGATCTCCGGCGATTTGCCGAATCGGTCGAGCCGGACTTCCATAATGTCACAAAAATGCTTGGCGTTGACCATGTCGGCAAGCGCCAGCCGACGGGATTCTTGATTGATCGAGACGCAGATCATTAAATGCTCAGGAGAGGTGTGGCGAACAACGATAGATGAATGACGATACGACTATTCTACGCAGGATTCGCAAGATTGCAATTTCCGCGGGCGGGTAATAGATTTTCTAAATCAAGAGATACTCCAAACCCTTGGGATCGCATTGGATGATCCTAGAGGTTCGGAGTACCTCACCCCTGGGCTTACTCGCATGGAGCCACGCATGCTTCGAATTGTCACCTTGTTAATCGTCTCTCTACTGCTCATCCCGACGACAGCGTTCGGGCAAGCCAAAAAGCCGAATGTCGTCATCGTCCTGGCCGACGACATGGGCTGGGGCGATCTCGGCGTGCAGGGGCATCCGACCATCAAATCGCCGAACCTCGATAAATTTGCGACGCAAAGTCTGCGCTTCACGCAGGGCTATTCCGCCAGTGCCGTTTGTTCGCCGTCGCGCTCGGCGATACTGACGGGCCGTACGCCATATCGCAATGGCGTGTTCAACTGGATTCCCGAAAACAGCGAAGTGCACCTGCGCACCTCCGAGATCACCATCGCCACGATCTTACGCCGATTGGGCTATGCGACTTGCCACGTCGGCAAATGGCACCTCAACGGCCTATTCAACAACGCCAAGCAGCCACAACCCAACGACCACGGCTACGACTGGTGGCTGGCAACGCAGAACAACGCCGGGCCAAGCCATAAGAACCCGAACAACTTCGTGCGCAACGGCAAAGCAATCGGTGAAGTGAAGGGCTTTTCGTCGCACATCATCGTCGACGAAGCGATCGGCTGGCTGAAGCAAGAGCGTGACAAGTCGAAGCCTTTCTTGCTGTCAGTCTGGTTCCACGAGCCGCACTTGCCGATCGAGACCGATCCGAAGTTCCAAAGCGAGTATCCCGATCTCGTCAAGAACGATGCCGACAAAGCCCAGCATCATGGCAACATCACCCAGGCAGACGCGGCGTTCGGCAAGCTAATGGCGGCGCTCGCGGAGATGGGCCTGGCGGAGGATACGATCATCATCTTCACCAGCGACAACGGCCCCGAAGGCAATGGCGACAACGGCAGGACGCGCGGGTCGACGGGTGGACTGCGTGGCCGCAAGCGTTCGGTTTATGAGGGCGGCATTCGCGTGCCATTCATGGTCCGCTGGCCGGGGCATGTGCCCGCGGGAAAGACGAGCGATCAGCCCGTCGTTGGGACCGACATCTTCGCCACGCTCTGCGAAATCACCGGCGCGCCGCTGCCGAAGGACCGCGTTCTTGATGCCGTCAGCTTCGTGCCGGCGTTTACAGGCAAGGAGATCGAGCGCAAGAATCCGATGTATTGGCGTTGCGCCATCGCGCCCGAACTGTTCAAGATCGCTATGCGCCAGGGCGACTACACGCTGCTCGCTAACCCGGCTCTTTCCAAATTCGAGATGTACAATTTGAAAGCCGACGTTCAACAAAAGGATGACTTGGTCGGCAAAGACCCCGAGCGCTTCCAGGCGATGAAGAAGACGCTGCAAAAACTCAACGCCGAGATCGAAGCCGAAGGCCCGCCGTGGTGGAAGGGCAAAGAGCTTGCGCCGAAAAAGAAGAAGGACGTGAAAAAGCTCGACGAATTGTCGTGGCGCGATGACGGGGCGACGTTTTGCCGCTCGCCTGTGGCAAGCGCGGGAAGTGTCGTTTGGCGACCGTATTCCGCGCTCGCCACAGGCGAGCGGCTAAACAGCATACGGATTAATACCGATACAACTCCGGCTTGAACGGCCCTTCGACCTTCACGCCGATGTACTTCGCTTGCTTGTCGTTCAGCTTCGTCAGCTTCGCGCCGAGCTGGTCGAGATGTAGCCGAGCGACCTCCTCATCCAGTTCCTTGGGCAACAGGAAGACTTTCTTTTCCATCGTCTTGCCGTCTTTCCACAGCTTGATCTGGGCGAGCGTCTGGTTGGAGAAGCTGTTCGACATGACGAAGCTCGGATGGCCCGTGCCGCAGCCGAGGTTCACGAGGCGACCCTTGGCGAGCAGGATGATGCGTTTGCCGTTCGGCCAAATGACGTGATCGACTTGCGGCTTGATCTCATCGCAGCCGAGGTCGCTCAACGCGGCGACCTGGATTTCGCTGTCGAAATGGCCGATGTTGCAAACGATGGCGTTGTGCTTCATCTGGTCCATGTGCTGGCGGGTGATGACATCGACGTTGCCCGTGGTCGTGACGAAGATGTCGCCGAACTTGCAGGCGTCGTCCATCGTGACGACCTGGAAGCCTTCCATGCACGCTTGCAACGCGCAGATCGGATCGACCTCGGTGACGAACACCGTCGAGCCGGCGCCGCGGAACGCCTGGGCGCAACCCTTGCCCACGTCGCCGTAGCCGCAGACGATGGCTTTCTTGCCCGAGGTCATGACATTGGTCGCGCGTTTGATGCTGTCAATGAGCGACTCGCGGCAACCGTAGACGTTGTCGAACTTGCTCTTGGTGACGCAGTCGTTGACGTTGATGCCGGGGACGAGCAACTTGCCCTCGGCGGCCATTTTGGCGAGACGCTTGACGCCGGTCGTGGTTTCCTCGGAAACGCCGACGATATTCTTGGCGATGGTGCTGTAATATTTCGGCTTGTCGGCCAAGGTATGGCGGATCGACGCGAAAAGGATCTGTTCTTCTTCGCTCTCGGCTTTGGTGTCTTTGACGATGCTGATGTCCGATTCTGCGTCCGAGCCGATGTGCAAGAGTAGCGTAGCGTCGCCGCCGTCGTCGAGGATCATGTTCGGCGTGCCGCCGTCGGCCCAGTTCAAAATGTTGTGCGTGTATTCCCAGTATTCGACCAGCGTCTCGCCCTTCTTCGCAAACACCGGCGTGCCCTTGGCGGCGATGGCGGCGGCGGCGTGGTCCTGCGTCGAATAGATATTGCAGCTCGCCCAGCGGACGTCCGCGCCCAGTGCTTGCAGCGTCTCGATCAGCACTGCCGTCTGGATCGTCATATGCAGGCTGCCCGCGACGCGTGCGCCCTTCAGCGGTTGCAGCGGCGCATATTTGCGCCGAATCGCCATCAAGCCAGGCATCTCGTGCTCGGCGATCAAGATTTCCTTGCGGCCCCAATCCGCCAATGCCATGTCCGTGACAATGTAGTCATGCCCGGGTTTGGCGTGCGTGTGATCCTTCACGGGGGTCTTGCTTGCTAATGCCGTCATTGCGTGTCAACTCCTAAAAAAATCCCAGCCCAACCGGGGCCGATCCAATTTCATCGCTATTACCACAAGATTATGATAGGCACGACCCCACACGCGGGACAGGCGTATTTCGTACTCGCGCCGACTCGCAGGTCGGCCATTCCAGGCCGACGCATTTCGACGGCTCTGGGCGCTCTACGTCAAATGGCGACCCCATCGGGCGGGCTGAAGCGCACACTACGACGAACGGACACTGAAAACCGTGCGAAGTAACATTTGGTGAACGGAATCACTTCGACGACTTATCCACGATCAAATCCATACGAGCCGTGTCCTGCGGGTGCACGACAGCGCTTGTAACGAAAACAAATACACAATCACGAAAGGCACGAAAGAACGAAAGAACGAAAGAACGAAAGAACGAAAGCTCGAAAAAATACAGTTCATTGTTTGGTAATCTTCTTTGCGCATAGCAATTCGATTTCCTTTCGTGATTTCGTCCTTTTGGGCTTTCGTGATTCGTATTGAAAATCAATGTCTGCAAGTGCAGTCGTGCACCCGCGTCCTGCATTCGGCGAAATGCGCCATTGCGGAATCAATGCAAATTGACGAAAATAGACACCAAGAAGGAGATCGACGATGTCAACGCACCTGACACAATTGCTCGACGCATTCGATCCGACGTTACCGCTCGCGAGGGCACGCACGATTCCCAGTGGGTGGTATTTCGATCCTGCGATCTATGCGCTCGAATGCGAGAAAATCTTCGGCAACACCTGGCAATACGTCGGGCGATCGGAGTTGGTCGCCAAGCCCGGCTCGTTTTTAACGGTGGAGTTGGCCGGGCAGCCGATCCTCGTCGTGCGTGATGAAAAAGGCACGCTGCGAGCGTTTCACAACGCCTGCCGACATCGGGCGGCACAGGTCATCAACGAGCCGTGTGGCCATGCGACCAAGCTGCGCTGCCGCTATCACGGCTGGACCTACGATCTCGCCGGTCGCCTGCGCGGCACGCCGGAGTTCGATGGCGTCGCAGAATTTCGCAAAGAGGACCACGGGTTGCCGACGATGCGCGTCGAAACCTGGGGCCCGTTCGTCTTCGTGCACATGGGCACGCCGAAGCAAACGCTCACGGCCTGGCTGGCGCCGTTTCCCGCCATGACCGAATCTCTCGACCTGCCCAAGCTCCAATTCTTCGGCCAGCGCGACTACATTCTCGAATGCAACTGGAAGGTCTTCGTCGATAACTACCAAGACGGCGGCTATCACGTCAACACCGTGCATCCTGGGCTTGCCGGGGCACTGGACTATTCCGGGTATCGCACTGTCAACCACGAAACTAACAGCGTGCAGATCAGCCCAATCAAGCCGTCCGACGATCCGATCGTCAACAAAGTTCGCACGGGGACGCATGCCTATTACTGGTGGATGTTTCCGAACCTGATGATCAACCTCTATCAAGGCGTGATGGACACGAACTGGGTCGTCCCGCTCGGACCCGATCGCTGCCGCGTCTTCTTCGATTTCTACTTCACGGAAGTCGAAGGCGAAATAGCAAAGCGGTTCAACGAGGCGAGCATCGCCGTCGCGCATCAGGTGCAACTCGAAGATATCGGCGTATGCGACGAGGTGCAGCGCGGCCTGAAGAGCCGATCCTACGACACGGGCCGATTCAGCGTCAAACGCGAAGCGGGTGGATATTATTTCCATCAGTTGTTGGCGCGGATGTTAAAGGCGTAGCGGCACCAAATATTTTGTGATCGCGTGGCAATTGGCGAGCGCTAAACGCAAGCCGCGTATGAGGGGAACCAATGGATCGACTCTGGGCTCCGTGGCGGTTGTCGTATGTTGCGAATGCAAAACCGCCGACCGCGAGCGATCCATGTTTCATCTGTGCGAACCTGGCCGCAGGATGCAAGCACGATGCGGAGAACTTGATCGCCGAGCGCAATGCGCGATCGGTCGTGGTGCTCAATCGGTTCCCGTACAACAACGGGCATCTCTTGGTCGCGCCGAACGCGCACAAAGCGGAACTCGCGGATTTGGCTGTCGAAGAAATGCTGGAGATTCAGCAAACGATCACTCGGCTCGTCGGCGTGCTGCGGGCGATGATGAAGCCGGATGGTTTCAACATCGGCCTGAACCTGGGCCGTGCCGCCGGTGCGGGGTTGCCCGGACATCTGCATTGGCATATCGTGCCGCGTTGGAATGGCGACACGAACTTCATGCCGGTGCTGACCGACACGCGCGTGATCGTGCAATCCCTGGGGCAGTTTCACGCACTGCTGTGTAAGGAATTGGGAGGCGGGATTTCGGCAGCTGCCGACTGAGTGAAACCTTGGCGAGCCTAGCCGCGTAAGCGGCAGGTTGGCTGGCGCGTCAACCTGCCGCTTACGCGGCTAGGCTCGCCAAGGCACTATTATTGAACGCAAGAAGTATAACAGGAGTTTCGCCCGCCATGCCCGATTTAATGGTTATCGTTGATGAAGCCGGCCTCATCGAGTGCATCGGCCCGTCTGTCGCCGCTGCCTTCGGGTATTCCGCGAATGATTTGCACGGCAAACCGTCGCATCAGATTCTCGAATTTCCGAATCCTCTGGAGATTGGCAAACCGCCCTTCACCTGGATGACGGCTTCTTCCCATCCCACCTTGAACGGCATCCATCGCAATGGAACACGATTCCCACTTCGGCTGACGCAGTACGATCTTCAGGGTTCGCAGCGCAAGCACCTCGTCCTGCTGCTAAATCAGTCATCGGGCGATCTGCCCAATGAACGCGTATTCCTATGGCACAAAGAGCTGTACGAACTGGCGGCGACGCAGGGCCGAATCGCCGTCTGGAAGGTCGATTATCGTACGGACCGTTTTCAATTCTCGCCGGTACTCGGCAAGATGCTGGAAATTCCCGAAGACCTGGTTCCGACGACCATCGATGGCTGGCGCCATTACTTTCATCCCGATGATTGGCAGATCATCGAGACCGAGACACGGCGAATGCTCACGAAGGAAATCGAGGAGATCGACCTTGTCTCTCGGATGAAGAAAACGAATGGCAGGACGCTCTGGACGTTGATTCGTGGTCAGGCGGTGTTCGATACGGCAGGCAATCCGATCCAATCGGTGGGCACGGTGATCGACATCACGGATCGCCGCGACGCGGAGTTTGAGCGCGATCTCTTCTTTACCTTGTCGCTGGACATGTTGTGCGTTGCGGATGTTCAGGGGCTGTTTCATCGATTGAATCCATCGTTTTGCAAAACGCTAGGCTACACGCATGCCGAGATGGAAGGCAAACCGTTCCTCGAATTCGTGCATCTCGACGATAAAGCTGCGACACTGGACGCGTTGATGGATTTGCGCACAGGGAAGGATGTAACGTATTTTGAGAATCGTTATCAGTGCAAGGATGGCACGTATAAATGGCTGTCGTGGAAGTGCCCAGCGCCGGAGCCTGGCTCGGATAAACTCTATGCCGTGGCGCGCGATGTCACCAAGGAACACGAGGACAAGGCCAAATTGGAACAGACGCTGGCGGACGCCGACCGGGCCAATCGTGCCAAGAGCGAGTTCCTTTCGCGCATGAGCCATGAGCTGCGCACGCCGCTCAATGCGATTCTTGGCTTCGGGCAACTCCTGCAGCGCGACACGCTCACGCCGCGACAAAGTGGCTGGATCGACTTGATGGTAAAAGGCGGGAAGCTCCTGCTCAGCCTGATCAACGAAGTGCTCGACATTACACGGATCGAAGCGGGCAAACTCGACGCCTCGCCGGAACCTGTCGCCGTGCTCGACCTGATTCGCGAAGTCGTCAATCTCACGCAAACGCTTGCTGCCGAGCGCGGCATCCACATCACCATCGACGAGCTGAGTCTCAACGATCGTTGGGTGCACGCCGATCGCCAACGCCTGCGCCAGGTGTTGCTGAATTTGATATCGAACGCCATCAAGTACAACACGGATCGAGGCCAAGTCGTTCTGAGCGGCGAAATGGGCGGAGAGAACCGCGTACGCCTGCATGTGAAAGACACCGGAGCCGGCATTCCTATCGACAAGCAGCCGCGACTCTTTACCCCGTTCGATCGGCTTGGCGCGGAAGCGACGGCGATCGAAGGCAGCGGTCTGGGGCTGGTCCTGAGTCGCCATCTCATCGAGTTCATGGGTGGGTCGCTGACATTCGCGTCCGAGATGGGCGTCGGCACAATCTTTACGATTGAGCTACCCGAGGGCCAGCGCGTGCAGGCGGCCACGGATCATCTGTTGAACTAAAATAGAAATGTCCGGTCATAACGCAATAGAAATGTCCTCTTTCGCCCTTGGGCAAGGAGGACAGCTATGAGCGTGCAACAAAAGGACCGGATCGAGATGAGCCAGCAAGAACGTGATCGACTGAAGGTGCTGCATG
>CAMAUE010000032.1 GCA_945861245.1 Singulisphaera sp. GP187 | reverse complement strand
CATCGGCGCAAAGATGCTGTCGCGGGGAGTGCGGGTTCATCGGCGAATCCGTTCGCAAAATGGGCAAGATAGGGAGAATGTCTCTTCCCAAAGTTTACGAACAGCTGCTTCAAATTCCCAGCGTTTTTAAAGGGGCCGGGAATCGCTGGATTCGCACAAGAAGCCCGCCGAACCGCAGGCGCCGTCGTAAATGCGCTCGCCGACCTTAGGTTTCACGACCTGGACGATGGCGCGGATGAGCGGGCGCGGCGTGTAATACTCGCCGCCGTTGCGCCCGGCGTTGCCCATGTTCTTGATCTTGGCTTCGTAGAGGTGGCTCAGCTCGTGCTTCTCGGTCTGCGAGCGGAAACGCAGCTCGTCGATGTGGTCGATGATCTCGCGCAGGTTGTAACCGCTCTGGATCTTGTTTTTGATCTCGCCGAAAATCTCGCCGATCTTGTATTCGATAGTGTTCGGCCCGGTCGCCTTCGCTTTGAAGCCGTGCAAGTAGGGGAAGAGCTTCAAGTTGACGAAGTCGCGCAGGTCGTCGCCAGTCAAGGCCTTGTTGTGGTCGATCTTGCTGTCGGCGTCTTTCGGGGCGGCCCAGCTTTCCCAACGATACGGCTTGTCGAGAATGAAGGCGTATTTCTTCCCGTCGAGGGCGGCTTCGTCGGCCTTGTCTTGCTCCAGGCCGTCGAGGTACTTGAGGAAGAGGAGCCAAGACGTTTGCTCGGTGTAGTCGAGTTCGGTGGTGCAGCCGGCTTCTTTCCAGAGCACGTCGTCGATGTTCTTGAAGGCTTGCTCGAACATGGGTCGTGGAACCTTGGGATAGGCGCATCGGGTCGTAAAACGGAATCAGCTGCTCGTCCCGCCTCACGCCCCAAATAGCGCCCGTATCACTTCGCCGTGGTTCAGGTTGACGGGCCGGTTTTGGCGGTCGCGGACTTCGATGCCGGGGTTGATGCCGAGGGTGTGGTAGACGGTGGCGCCGATGTCGTTGGGCGAGTAGGGATTGGTGGACGGGTACGCGCCGATGCGGTCGGATTGGCCGATTAGCTGGCCGCCGCGGACGCCGGCACCGGCAAAGACGCCGAAGAAGCAGGGTGCCCAGTGGTCGCGGCCGGGGATCGCGCCGTTGCCCACCGCGAAGATCCTGGGCGTGCGGCCGAACTCGCCGAGCATCATCACCAGCGTGTCATCCAAGAGGCCCGTCGCCTCCAGGTCGTCGAGCAATGCTGAGACGCCTTGATCGAGCGGCGGCAGCAGTGTGTTCTTGAGTCGGCCGAAGTTGTCGGCATGTGAATCCCAATTCTGCACGATGCCCATGTTCGCCTGCACGACAGGCACGCCCACCTGCACCAACCGACGCGCCATCAGCAGCGATTGTCCGAAGGCATGTCGGCCATAGCGGTCGCGCACCGCCGTCGGCTCGTGATCGATGGCGAAGGCGCGAGCGACCCGGCCGGAGGCGAGAATCGAGAACGCCGCCTGCTGCTGATCGCTCAGGCGTCGGCCTTCCGCCGAGCGTGCCAGCTGGCGTTGCTGGGCATCGACCTCGGCGAGCAAGGCCCGGCGATTGTCGAGTCGGCTGGCATCGATCCCTTCCGCGGGACGCAAACTGTCCAGGCCGAAGTCGGGCCGATTCGGATCGCGGGTGATCTGCCAGGGATCGTGGCGCGGGCCGAGGAATCCCGCATGCTGGCCTGGCCAAACGAGCGGGCCTTCCATCAAGAACGTCGGCAGGTTGACGCCGCTCGGCAAGCCGTCGTTGCGTGGCCGCAGGTAATCGACGGTGGAGGCGTAGCTTGGCCAATCATCGCGGGAGGCGACCTTGTCGAAGAACGCACCGGGTTGTTGATGGCCGGTCAGGACATGATGCGTCGCCACCAGGTGGTTGTTCTCGCGATGCGACAGCGACCGCACGACGGCGTATTTGTCGGCCCGCGCCGCCAAGCGCGGCAGATGCTCGCAGACATGCAGTCCCGGCACGCGCGTGGCCGTCGGCCGAAACTCGCCGCGAATCTCTGCGGGGGCATCGGGCTTCATGTCAAACGTGTCGAGGTGGCTCGGTGCGCCGGTGAGGAAAACGATGATGACCGATTTCGGCGTGCGTGTCTCGTTCGCTTGCGCCCGTTTGGTGAGGAGCGACGACAATCCGACGCCGAGCAGCCCGGAGTAACCGACTTGCAAGAACTCACGGCGATTAACGCCAATGCGATGTTGGGAAGGCACGTGAAACTCCTCAAGCGTCGGGAGAGTGGAAGGTCACTGTTCATGCTATTAAACCAGACGGATGTAAAGAAGGGAATAGCGGATGGCTGCATCAACCGCCAATCTCGACGCGATGGTCCTGATCTGAGCCTGCATGCGAGCGAAGGAAGCCGCTTGGCCCTTCGCTGGCGCGCAGGCTCGGACCATGCGATAATCCCAACCGGGCACGCTTCAATCAGCTTCAATGAAACCATCAATAACACGAATCAACACGGATCATACAATTGCTGGAAACGAGCCTGCAGGAAAAAACGACGCATGGGTGCTGATACTTATCCGTGCTCATCGGTGTTATCTGTGGTTGAATGTATTTTCGATTAAATGGTGTTGGCTTTAGGCGTGGATGTCGCCCTGGCTAGGAATTTGCTGGAGATTCCAATGTTGCACGCAGTCATCATGGCCGGCGGCGGCGGGACGCGGTTTTGGCCTCGCAGCCGACGAGCGAAGCCGAAGCAGTTCCTGAAGTTGGCCGGCGATGCGACGCTGATCCAGCAAACGCTCGAGCGCATCGAAGCGCTCACGCCGCCCGAACGGACGTGGGTCATCACCGGCGCCGACTATGTTGCCGAGACTGCCCGTCAACTGCCATCGCTGCGTGCCGATCGTGTCGTCGGCGAACCGTGCGGGCGTGATACAGCGGCGTGCGTCGGGCTTGGCGCCGCTCTGTGCCTGCGTGACGATCCCGATGCCGTCATGCTCGTCATGCCTGCCGATCATGTCATCGAACCGGCCCAGGAATTTCGCCGGGCCGCCCAGGTCGCTGAATTGATGGTGAGCGAACATCCCGATGCCTTGGTCACGTTTGGCATTCAACCAACGTTCGCCGCCACGGGGTACGGGTATATCGAGCGCGGCGTGGAATTGGCGAAACGCCAGGGCGTGCCGACGTTCCGTGTCGGTTCATTTCGCGAGAAGCCGCACATCGATCTCGCCGAGCAGTTCCTGGTTTCGGGCCGACATTACTGGAACAGCGGCATTTTTGCCTGGCGTGCGGCGACGATCCTTGCGCTCTTGCGAGCGAATCAGCCCGCCCTCGCCGACGCCGTCACCCGCATCGCCAAGGCGTGGGATACATCGGCACGCGATGAGGTGTTGGCAAAGGAATACGCAGCCTTGACGAAGGTCAGCATCGACTACGCTGTCATGGAGAAGGCGCCCGAGGTGCTGATGGTCCAGGCCCCGTTTCAATGGGACGACGTCGGCAGTTGGCTGGCCCTCGAACGTCGGCAGCCGCAGGACGCCGCCCATAACACCGTGCTCGCCAACCACCTCGGCATCGACACGCACAACTGCATTATTTTCGAAGAAGGCGACGGCAAGCGCCTCATTGCGACCCTTGGCGTTACCGACCTCATCATCATTCAAGACGGCGACGCCATATTAGTAGCGCATCGCGATCGCGAAGGCGACATCAAGAAAATTGTCGACCGCCTCAATCAACGCGGGTTGGATGAGTATCTATAGTAAGCCCAGGGGCGAGGTGCCCCGAACCCCTTAGTCGCCAATTTCAGGAAACAGTGTCAGAAAAACGCAGACTAACCACAGAGGCACAGAGGGCACAGAGAAAATGCGCGGAATAGAAACGTGGAATTCTCACGATTCTGCGTGCCTTCTTCGTCTCCCATTCTTCGTATTTTCTCTGTGTCCTCTGTGCCTCTGTGGTTCAATTGTGTTTCTTCAATGCGCGTTCCTTAAGTTGGTGCCAATGGGGTGAGGCACCCCGAACCCCTGGGATCCCAAGGGTTTCGTGTGTATTGTCCGTGGGCTTGGGTTCCCATCCGCCATTGTGTTTCGTGTTGTCCTCCCTGGGTGATCGCCATGACTTCTTTCACACGCATCCTTGGCATCGATCCCGGCAGCGTTCGTGTTGGCTTGGCGATCAGCGACCCGGATCGGCGTATCGCTTCGCCTTTGGCCACCTACGAGCGGCGCGATGCGAAACAGGATGCCGCGTTTTTCAAAAAGGTCGTCGCCGACGAGGAGATCGCGTCTATCGTCATCGGGTTGCCGACGCGCGAGAACGGCTACGAAGGCGAGCAGGCCAAGATCGTCCGTACCTTCGGCGCCTGGCTGGCGGAGACGACCGGCGTGCCTTGCGAATACTACGATGAACGTTTCACGACTGCCGCCGCCGAGTCGGCCTTATTAGACGCGGGTTTGACCAAGAAGAAGCGCCAGGCACGGCGCGACCGCGTGGCCGCCCAGATGCTGCTGCAGGCGTATCTGGATGCCGCGGCAAGTGCGAAAGAATCGGGTGGATGAAACAGTGCGTCGCTCGGAAAACGCCAATACCGATCGATCGGCGACCTCCTGGGCGGCGATGTCTTTGCGTGGCCGATCGCTGACTGCCGAGACGGCGGGAGGCGTGCCTCGCTCGGCTTTTTCCCTATTTTGCTTTATCCTGCTGCGTGGCCAGGTTTTTGCGGAAGGCACGCTCTTTGAGCGCGACGTACTCCCTGTAGCCTTCGGGATTTACGAAGGGGTTTGCCTTGCCGTTCTTGAGAAGGGCGTGCCGTTCGACCATGCCGTAATAACCGCCATGCGCGCCGAGAAACACATCGCAGGGCAAGCTCTTGAGAATCGCGAAGGTCTTGGCAAAATCGTCGGCGATTTCGGGATATTCCTTGTTGTTGACGAGCTGATACCCCGGATTGACGTTCGGGCTGCCGATGACCACGACGTCGTATTTCTTGCCGCCGTCCGCGACGCTCCAGGCCCATGTGGTGCAGCCGCGCGTATGGCCGGGCGTCCGACGAGCGACTAGCGTGACGCCGCCGAGTTTGACTTCGTCCTTATCCTCGAGCACGCGGTCTACCTTGCACGGAGACCAGCGGTCCTTCGGGTAGAAGTATTGGCCCTTACCGCCCGAAGCGATGACCTGGTCGTCGCCGCGCATGACAAAAACCTTGGCGCCGGTCACTTGTTGCAGAAGCGCGTGTCCCGCAACGTGGTCCGAATGGGCATGACTCGCGAGCAGAATCTTGACATCGGTCATCTTGAAGCCGAGCGACTCGACCGATTTTTGAATCAAGGGAACCGTGCGGTCAAAGCTGCTGTTGATGAGAATATGCCCGTCGGGAGTAGTGATGAGATAGGTGGCCAAATCCTTGGAGCCGACGTAGTAGACATTGCCGACGACTTTGTGTGCCGGGAACGGCTCATGCCAATCGGCTGGGCCTTGCCCGACGGCGACCATGGCGAGCGATAGGATAGAGTGAAGCATGGGAAGGGTCTCCGGTTTTAGTGGTGAATTGCTTGTGGAATAAGCTAACAGATCAGGGAGCGATTGCCAGTCAAAACGTATAGGGTTCGGAATTGCGAGGATGGCGAGGGTTCGTGCTGTACTCATTTTGCAAAAGGTTGTTACAATTGGCCGGCGGCTTATTAGCCCGATCGATTGTGGTTTGAAGAAACGCACTAAAATCAGGGAGAAACGCTTATGCGAACACTCGTTTACAAACGCACACACACTGGCGATCCAGATGTCTCCGGCCGATTTGGATGTAACTGTTGCATGGGATCGGTAAGGGCATGGGATTTCGATGCAGTCATCGGTATCGGTGGGATTGGTGCAGAACCAGTTCGAGAAGGAATAGACCGAAAGATAACTTGGATTGGCATATATCCAATGGAAGTTGGAAAGTGCGCCTGTGGCTATCCAATTCTCGTGTTTGAGCAGTTCTATTTGAAAGATGAAAAAGGACGGCCTCTGAGCGATAAGGCGCCGAAGTTAGCAAAACGGTTGTTCGCAGAGAATGCGCCGCGACGCCTAGTTGTCGAATCCGACAAATCCGATGAAATACGAAAAATCCTCAGTCTCGCCAAGACTGCTGCACCGTCGCCAATGCTCTTGGGGCGGCGGGCGAATGCCAATCAGCCTCGCTGCCGTCCGCGTTCCAGGAAGAAATGCTGAATGGCCCTGATCTATTTCTCGAAAAACCAAATCGAAACACCAGGCACCTCTATTCTTTCCCCCCCCTTGCCCACGCAAAACAAATGCGTGTTGCCGCGTACATACAGCCGCCCGTCGGCAACTGCGGCGGTGGCGCGGACCGTCTCGCCCAACGGATTGCGGGCAAGCAGCCGATACGTCGGCTCGGCGGCAAACACGTACACGTCACCCGCGACATTGGCGGCATATACTTTGCCATCGATCACCAACGGCGAGGCGTTGAAGCCGATGTCGCTGATCCGCTCGAACCATACTCGCTTACCGGTGCGGGCGTGGTAGCAGCCGGCGAAGCCTGTGTCGTTGACGAAGTAAACATGCTCGCCGCGTGCCACGGGGCTGGCGACATACGGGAAATCCTTGCGGTTCTCCCAGAGGCGTTGCGGGGCGTCGGTGCTGCCGGTGCCAGGCAGGGTGAGGCCGACGGCGAACTTGCCGGCGTCGCCGCCGCTGCACACGCACAAGATGTCACCAACCAGCGCAGGCGACGCGACGGTGCGCATCGGCGCCTTGACGGCATGCTCCTGCCAGCCCTTGGCTTCCCAGAGCTTCACGCCCGTCTCAACATTGTAACCGCTGACCGCCGTGGTGCTGGTGACGATCAGGTCCGGCTTCTTTTGACCGGGCCTCTGCAGCAAGAATGGCGCGGAGTAGCAGGCGCGCTCGGCCACGCGGGCAGTTTCCCACAACAGCCGGCCGGTCCGCTTGTCGAGCGCCATCAACATCGATGGCCGAACGTTCGGAACTTTGGTGGTGAAGTCATCCTTGTCCATGTCATTGGCGAGGATGAGCTTGTCTTGATAGAGGATCGGCGACGCCCCCGCGCCGTGCTGACTGTTGAACAGGCCCAACTCCTTGGTCCAGAGTTTTTCTCCCTGGAAATCGTAGGCGGCAAGCAAGATGTCCTTGCCGTCCCAGAACGAGACGTAAACAGCCTGCCCGTCCGTCGTCGGCGTGGACGAGGCAACGGAACTATCGCTGCGAATCTTTGCCGGCATGCCGGGGACGCTCCGCTGCCAGCGGGTCTTGCCGTCTGACGTATCGATGCAGAGGAGGCTCCGCAGTTTGCCGTCGGTGCTGGCCAAGTGTACGAAAAGGTGCTTGCCCCAGATTATAGGGCTGGAGTTACCGACGCCCGGCAGTGCGACTTTCCAAAGGACGTTCTCGTTGGGGCCGAACTTCAGCGGGACGTTCTTGTCATCGACAGTCCCGGAGCCGTTGGGGCCACGGAAGCGATCCCAGTTGTCGGCGCGGGCAAGACCAACGAGGCATAGGATCAAGAAAATAGCTTGCGTCATTCGTGCCATGAGGAACTCGGAGGTTAGGTGTGAAAGCTCTCGCAATTGTCCGACGTAGCAGCGCTACGGCCGGCCGAAGTTCGTAATGGGGCGTCCTTCGCATACCTGGTACGGTTGCCTTTGTGGATCGTGAATCTCGCTGGATGTTGGCAATGGAAGCGAGGCCACATGACGGGATCCCTGCCGTGTGCTGATGAAACCACATGATTAAACTACCCCGACGTCAATAGAATGGCCTCATCTGCCTGCTTCTTTGGAATACCTGCGCGCCAGATGTATGCAGAAAACTCCGCACACGGACACGACCCGAAGGACCACGCATGACCCATCCGAAACCAGCGCAAATCTCGCTTGGCCGATATCGCCATTACAAGGGCAATGAATATACGGTGCTCAGCGTCGCTCGGCATAGCGAGACACGCGAGGTCGTCGTCGTCTATCGAGCCTCGTACGGCGAGCACGGCCTGTGGGTCAGACCGTTGACGATGTTCCTTGAGACCGTGACGGTTGCCGACCAAACTGTGCCAAGGTTCCATTATCTCGGCGAGCCGCCGACCGGCGAAACGAACCTGCTCGCGAATCTACCTGTGCATCTGCCTGAGGAAATCGTGACGACGATTCTTTCCAGCAGCCACGTGCGCATCGAGCGCATCGTTTCGCTCGGACATGCGTCGCCGACGGGATTCTGGTACGATCAAGATCAACACGAATGGGTCCTGCTCTTGACCGGTTCGGCTCGGTTGCAGTTCGAGCAGTCATCACTGGACCTGAAGCCGGGCGATCATGTCAATATCCCGGCTCATGTCAAACATCGCGTCGAGGGGACGACGCCCGCCGAGCCGACGGTTTGGCTGGCAGTGTATTATGAATAAGTCCGTCCGAGTGATTCGTCCGTAAAATGATGTTGTCGCCTATTGTGTCAGAGCCACGCACGAAGTAAGTGGTTGGAACACATTGCGAATCTAACTAAATTCCAACCACTTACTTCGTGCGTGGCTCTGACGCAGTGCATCATTCACGAGAACAATCCATGCCGATGATCGAAGCCGAGGGGTTGACCAAAACCTATCGGGTCTATCAGAAGAAAGACGGGCTATTCGGCGCGCTGCGCGGGTTGTTTCATCGCGAATACAAAGACATCAAGGCAGTCGAAAACGTCAGCTTCACGATCGAGCCAGGCGAGATCGTCGGGTTCCTCGGGCCGAACGGCGCGGGCAAGACGACGACGCTCAAGATGCTTTCCGGCCTCATTTACCCGTCCAGCGGCGCTGCGAGCGTGCTCGGTTTCGTGCCCTGGCAGCGCGAGGACGCCTTCCGCCGACGCTTTGCTCTTGTGATGGGGCAGAAGAATCAGCTCTGGTGGGATCTTCCCGCTGCCGACAGCTTCCAACTCCATCGCGAAATCTATTCGCTGCCGACGGATCAATTCGAGCGCACGCTCGGCGAGCTTACCGACCTTTTCGGCGTCAAGGAACTGACGCGCCAGCCGGTGCGCGAGCTGTCCTTGGGCGAGCGGATGAAAATGGAGCTGATCGCCGCGCTGTTGCATCAGCCGCAGTTGCTGTTGCTAGACGAGCCGACGATCGGCTTGGACGTCGTCGCGCAGGTGACGATTCAGAAATGCCTGCGGGCGTACAACGAAACGCGTGGCGTGACGATCTTGCTGACGAGCCATTACATGCGCGATGTGGAAGCACTGTGCAAACGCGTGCTCATCATCACGCAAGGGAAATTGGTGTACGACGGGCCGTTGACGGGTATTACCGAACGCTTTGGGCAGGAGAAGTTAGTCAAGCTCCA
The DNA here is from genome assembly GCA_945861245.1 of Singulisphaera sp. GP187. Classification (GTDB taxonomy): domain Bacteria; phylum Planctomycetota; class Planctomycetia; order Gemmatales; family Gemmataceae; genus SIAQ01. Next base: position 32,998 of record CAMAUE010000032.1, on the reverse strand, counting down.
ATTTGAGACAGCCGAGGCGCCGGCGGATTTGAGTTCATTCGGCCACGAGGTGTCGCGTGAAGGTCCCGTGGTCGAGCTGAAGATCGATCGCTCTAAGATTGCCGAGGTGCTCGCTGTGCTGCTCGATCGCCACGCCATCGCCGATGTCAGCATCCACGACCCGCCGCTCGACCAGATGATCGCCAGGGTCTTCGAGCAAGGCGGCGTCGCATCGTAGCCATCACGCTCGGCGGGATGGATTTATGCCGAGGGGCAATCTGCCAGCTTGCTCCACAAGAAAATCACAAGCTCTCCGCGTGATGACTACGAAAAGTCGCGGGAACCATGCCATGCGAAAATATCTGCGGATCATGCGAATCGCGTTGGTGGAACGGCTCGCGTACCGGGCGGACTTCTTCCTCACGACGTTCTTCCGCTTCTTGCCGCTCGTTACGACATTTCTGCTTTGGGAAGCGGTTTACCGCGGTTCGGGGCAGCAGGAGATCGCCGGCTTCTCGCGCGATACGATGATCGCGTACCTTTTGCTCGTGCAGATTAGCCGAATGTTCTCGAGCATGCCCGGACTCGGCACAGGCATCGCCCGCGACATCCGCGACGGCAACCTGAAGAAGTACCTGCTGCAACCGATCGACATGCTCTGGTATCTGCTGTCGTATCGCGGCGCGCACAAGATCGCCTACATCGCCACGACGGCGTTGCCATATGCGATCCTCTTCTATTGTTTCCACGAGGTATTCGATCCTATGCCGGGGCCGTGGGTGTGGCTGGCGTATGTTGTGTCGTTAATCTTGTCGTTTCTCATCGGCTTCTTCTTCGAGGCGGCCGTCGGCATCGTGGGGTTCTGGTTTCTCGAAGTAACGTCGCTGATGTACATTATCGGCATTCTCAACTACTTCATCTCCGGCCAAATGTTCCCGCTCGATTTGCTCGATCCGCGCATCAAGTTCGTGTTGGACCTGTTGCCTTTCCAATATCTGGCATACTTCCCAGCGATGGTGTTTCTCGAAAAGATAACGGGCAGGGAATTGGCCTTGGGATTGCTGGTGGAATTGACGTGGGTCGTGGCCTTCATCGTCTTCACGCGCTGGCTCTATGCCCGCGGTCTGCGCCACTATAGTGCGTTCGGCGGGTAGGTCGAGCTATCGGTTATGTGACGCAATCGACAAAAGTCGCTTTACGAGCCGGAAGCGTAAGCGACGGACTGGAGAAATCCGTCGCTTACGCTTCCGGCTCGTACTTTTGTCGGTTGCGTCAATCGTGTCAACTATGGTCTGGCTGATAGCTGATAGCTTTTGTGGAGGCATCCATGCGTTGCGGCATCCGATTGCAGTTGCTGTTGCCTTTGCTGCCGATCGTACTTGGGCTGGTCGGCGTAAGCGCGTGGAATGCGTGGTCGGCAGGCCAGCGGGCGCGCGAGAGCATGGTCGCCCAGGTGCGGGCGATTGCGACAACGGTCAACGCCGTCACGATTCCGCTTAACGCGCAGACGCTGCGGATGATGAAGGGCCTCTCGGGAGCCGAGTTTGTGCTGTGCGATGAGCATCGCCATCCGATCCGCGATCCGGAAGGCCGGCGTATCGCGACGATTGAGAACGTGCCCGAAACGCTGCCGGCGCCGAGCGATGACCCGGCGACGAGTTTCGAGTCAACGATCGTTGCCGGCGCCGATATTTATTTCTGTGCGGGTATCGCCTTGCAACACAGTGCTCGGCCTGGCGCGGTGTTGTATGTCCTGTCGCCCGAATCGCGGTATCGTGAAGCGGTTTGGCAGGCGTTGCAGCCGGCGCTTTGGCTTGGCGCAATCGGCACGGGCGTGTCGGCGCTGCTCGGCGGGGTGCTCGTGCAACAGATCGGCCGGCGCATCTCGAACCTCGAAAGGCGCACGCGACTGATTGCCGAAGGCGACTTCAGTCCGATGCCCTTGCCTTTGCTTAACGACGAGCTGCGTGATTTGACGCGTTCTGCCAATGACATGGCCCATCGGCTGTCGCAATATCAAGAGCAGACGAGGCAGACCGAGCGGTTGCGATTGCTCGGCCAAGTCAGCGGCGGCCTGGCGCATCAACTGCGCAACGCCGCCGCCGGTGCACGCCTGGCAGTACAACTTTTCGCGGACGATTTGGCCGACGACGCAAATCGCGAAGCGCTGGATGTCGCGCTGCGTCAGCTCGCAATTGTCGAGATGCACGTGAAGAAATTTCTCGACCTGGGTAAAGCGTTGGAGCTGAATCGCCAGCTGTGCCAACTGGAGAAGATTGTTGCCGACGCGATGTCGTTAATTCGTGCGCAGTGTGCCCATGCCGGGATCGAATTGCGAGAGGCCGAATCGCCGCCGCCCTCGTTGCGTCTGAGCGTTGACGCAGAGCAGCTTGCCCAAGTATTTATGAATTTGTTGATGAATGCCATCGAAGCCGCTGGACCGGGCGGCTGGATCGCGATACGCTGGGATAGTAGCATAAGCGGGCGCGTGTTCGTCGAGATTCGCGATTCCGGGCCTGGGCCAAGCGCGGAGGTGGCGTCACGGCTGTTCGAGCCGTTCGTCACCGGCAAGCGCGAAGGCGTCGGCCTGGGCTTGGCAGTCGCTCGCCAGATCGTGTTTGCCCACGGCGGCACGATCCGATGGTCGCGTGACGGACAGGCGACCTGCTTCCGCGTGGAATTACCGGGGGCGTAGGTATTCCATCTGTTGTTTAGCCGCTCGCCTTTGGCGAGCGTGGGCGCGGGATGTTCGACGAATAACACAATGTCCGCGCTCGCCGAAGGCGAGCGGCTAAACGAATGCGACTAAAATAACAAAGACCCACCATGAGCCAACTGCTTATCGTTGACGATGAAGAGGCCGTCTGCTGGGCGCTGAAGAAAGCGTTCAGCAAGCTGGGACATCACGTCGCGGTCGCGCCATCGGCAGAGGATGCGTTCGCGCTCGCGGCGAAACAACGCTTCGACGCAATCGTGCTCGACGTGCGTCTGCCCGGCCTCGACGGCATCTCCGCCATGGCGAAATTGCGCTCGCTAACTGGCAACGCTCCGGTCGTCGTCGTGACGGCGTTTGGCAACCTCGCAACGGCGGTCGGCGCCGTCGAAGGCGGGGCGTTCGATTATCTCGCCAAACCATTCGACCTTGCCCAGGCCATCGATACCGTGACCCGCGCGTTGAAGCAACGCGCCATGCAGAAGGCCGCCGTCGAACCGCCGGCGAATGGTGCCGTCGCGCCGCCGGAGGAGATGGTCGGCACCGGCGCGGCGATGCAGGAGGTCTTCAAACGCATCGCCCTCGTCGCCCCACGCGACGCCTGCGTGCTCATCACCGGCGAAAGCGGCACCGGCAAGGAACTCGTCGCCCGCGCTGTTCATCGCTACAGTGCCCGCCGGGATCGGCCGTTTCTACCAGTGCATGTCGCTGCGTTGAATCCGAACCTCGTCGAAAGCGAGCTGTTTGGCCACGTCAAAGGCGCCTTCACCGGCGCATCGCAAACGCGGGCCGGACTGCTCGCTCTGGCGGATGGCGGGACCGTGTTTCTCGACGAAATTGCCGAGATCCCGCTGCCGGTGCAGGTGAAGTTGCTGCGCGTGCTCGAACAGAATGAAATCACGCCCGTCGGTGGCAGTCAGCCGGCGCCGCTGAATGTGCGCATCCTCGCGGCGACACACCAAAACCTCGAGCGCAACGTCGCGGCAGGGACGTTTCGCAACGACCTCTTCTTTCGGCTCAACGTGTTCGAAATACATCTCCCGCCGTTACGACAACGTCGCGAGGACATCGTGCCGCTTGCCGAGCATTTTCTGAGGCGGTTCGACGTTCGCCTGCTGCCATTGGTTCCAGCGACGACCGATTTTCTCACGGCACAACGCTGGGTGGGCAATGTGCGCGAGTTGCGCAATGCGCTCGAACATGCAGTGATCGTCGCCCGTGGCGGGCCGCTCTTGCCGGAACATTTTCCTGTCGGCGCGGGTGTCGGTATGGGCACGCAGCCGGGCGAGCAACTCGCCGCTGCGGTATTGATATGGCTTGAGGATCGCGTTCGCACCGCCGGCACGCAAACGCCGACGGAGATTTATGCTGATCTACTGAAGTGCGTGGAACCGCCATTGCTGGAGGACCTGATGCGCCGCTTGAATGGCAACCGCCTGATCGCCGCCCAATGGCTTGGCCTCAACCGCGCGACAGTACGCAAGAAGCTCGCGGAGTACGGCTTGGCCAACGTGCATCGGGCGGGGAGTGCTGGTGGTGATGGAGAGGACGACGGGGATGGGTCGGGTTGAGTTGGTTCACGTTCAGCGCTCGCGAGTTGCCGTGCGAGCGCTATACGTAAACCATCAACTTACCCCGCGCGTTTTTCGTTGTCGCGGTCGGAGAGGACGAGATCATCGATGAGGCTTTGGCGAAATTCGTCGCCCAGAAGCGGACTGCTGTGCTGATAGGTCTCGTTCTCGAAGCGGAAGTAGGTGCGAAGATTGAAGTTCGCGAATTGCTTGCGAACGTCCGGGCCGATGATGAATTGCACCCAATGTGCCGTCCCAATCGCGCGATCCTCTGGGCGACTGGTGACAAGTCGGGCCGGCGTAACGCTGGTGCCGACGTGTAGCGCGAGTTGATTGCCGGCGAGCGTGTTCCAACTGCTCATTTCGCTACCAAACTTTGCGGAGTCGATTTCGATCAGCAAGGCGGCTTGGAACAGATTTCGGATCGGCAGCAAGCGGTTGTAGAGATTCAACTCCGCCTGCACCTCGGGATCGGACGCGAGCCGGGCGATACGCATCACCTCCTGAACGCGGAACCAGAGCGTTTGCCGGTTTTCAAAAATCAGCGTGAGCTTCGGGCCGATACGAATACGGCGATAGCGATCGACGTAGCGCCGATGCGCGTCGAAGAACTCCTTACGCCGAGCGACGTATTCTTCGAGAGGAAGCAGATCGTCAACCGTTAAAGGCAGCATCGACCATCCATGGAATTCGCCTATCGATCCTGGCGCACCCATTGCGCCAGCCCTGGTAAGGATTGCAAACCGACACGAAAAAAACAAGCCCAATTGCGATTTCGGGAGGTTCAAGTTGGATGTCGCGCATCTCGCTCATCCATTTGGCATGAGCAACATGCGCGACTTAATAACCACATCGGCGAGCCGGGATTTGTTGAACATGCGGTATCGAAGAGGGGCGCAAGTGTTACCGAGCTGCGACCGTGAGGGAGCGGCCGCCAAAATCCCGCATCCACCAGTCGGCCACTCCCTTACGGTCGTGGCTCGGTAACGTTAAGGTGTTCAACCTGCTTATTTATGAGGGAGAAATGAAAAATGGTTCCCTAACCTGTTGCAGTCGTGCGTGTTCATCGCCTTCAATAGGCGACTGAAGCCCCATTCTGCTCAGTATTCCCAAACGTCCCAAGCCGTGCAATCGTAACGGTCGGGATTTTGAGCATAATCCGCATGAGGGAGACATTAAAACAGGCAAAACCGCTGTTGAAAAAATGAGATAAATGGGCAAATTGGACTACGTAATAATCAACACCGCCGCTACCCCGCTGCGTTCGGTAACCCCTAAATCAGGCAGAAACCTCACCGTGTATACTCAGCGAGAATACCGGCGACGGACCGCCTTCACGCTTTTGGAAGTACTCGTCGTTTTTGCCGTGATTTCCACGGTCGTGGGCCTGTCCGTCCTCGGGATCCAGGCTGCGCGAGAACATTCCAATCGAGTCCGATGTCTGGCGCATCTGAAGAATCTCGCGCTGGCCGTGCATCTACACCATGATGCCAAAAAGGTCATGCCGCCCTACGCCACGGGCATGGGCGATGATATCTTCGGCGGCTGGTTCGTCCACCTGCTGCCCTACATGGGTTATCAGGACGCGTACGACCGCTTGGTGAAGAGTCAGAAGAACAGTTCGACGGGTGGCTTTTTCATGGTCAGCTCAGTCGATGCCAATTTGAAAGGCATGCCGTTCCACGAGCTTCGCTGCCATTCCGATCCATCGGGGCAAGCGGACGATCAACCGCGGACCAATTATTTGGCGAATTGGTACGCGCTCACCAAACAGAAGAAAGGGCCGTACGGCCTCGGTCAGCCTTTTCGTGAGTTGGAGGACGGCCCCTCCAACGTCGTTCTCTTCGCGGAAGGCTATCGCGCTTGCGATCGGGTTTCGCGGATTGCGATGCAGCCTTACCCGTATCACAATTTCGGTTTGACCCAGAAGGGGCTGCCCAGCGACGATCCGTCGTACGCTCCCGTGGATTACATGATGTTCCAGGTCAAGCCCTTGAATTGCGACAAACTCCGAACCCAAACTGCGCATTCCGCGATGCCCGTGGCCTTGGGCGACGGCAGCTCGCGCTTTGTCAGCGGATCGATCCCGGCAAGCACCTGGAAATTGATCTTAAAGCCGCGCGACGGCAATCCTGACTTTGATTGGTAAATCAACCCAGCAACGTAACAGCGGTTAATAATCGGCGCAATCGTGACCGCAAATTTTCCTTGAACGAAAGGTGTATCGATGAAGCGTTTTCTCCAACATCGTGCGAAACTGTTCCCGATTGTTATGCTGCTGCTCCCTCTCATGGGCGCGCAGTGCAGCGTATCCGGCCCTAATGCTGCCGGTCCGAGCAGTGCGATAACGCCCGTAGCCGGGTCTGGCACTACCGCCTGGTATTTCGGAAGCTTCCCCTATGACCCGTTGACGTTCTCCGGCGATCTTTACGATCAGATTAACATGGAGCGCGTTCGGAACGGGCTCAGAGCGCTCACCTGGCACGACGGCGTCGCCTTGGTTGCCCAACTTCATTCGGCAGACATGAACACGAAAAAATACGTCAACATTGTGTCTCCGGAAGGCATCGATCCGTATGAACGCATGGTGTCGTCCAATCCCGCCATCAACTTCGACGAAGCCTATGGCTTCGCGGCCAAAACGCAGACGCCGACCCAGGTCTTCGCGCAACTATTGGCCGATGTCAACTCCCGACTCGCGATCTATGACCCGAACGCGACTCACTTCGGCGCCTCGTTCCAATCGAACCCTGGCCCATATTATGTGACGATCCTGATCGTTACGAATCCACGCTCATAACGCATCGCGAATTGTTCGTACAACCTTTCGAATTCAAGCATCATGGAATTCAGCGTAATTCCATGGTGCTTTTTTTGCATCTCTGACACGTCCGACAATAGAACGAGCCGAAAGCGTGAGCGACGGATTTCTCCAATCTTACGCTCACGCTTTCGGCTCGTTTATCAATTTTTTGTCCGGCTCGTCCTACATCACAATAGATGATGGTCGGCAAGCGTCAATCCTTCACGGGGATCGTCACGGCTTGCAGCACCTCGGCGGTGGCGTCATCTTGCACGAAGGCGACGATGCTGAGGTCGCGCAAACGCAGCGGGCGCGGGCCTTCGGGATAATCCTCGTCGAGGTACTTGTTAAGCGTTTTCCGCAGATCGCTCAGATCGACGGTCACTTTGTGGTCGAGATCCTTCTGCTTGATCGCGATTCCCTTGGCACCGCCAGCCAGGGCGCGGACGACGTGGTGATGATATTGCAGACCGTTTGAGCCTTTATAGCGGACCCAACCCTCGGTAAGCGCGATGCGGAGTTTGATCTTGTCGCCGGGCTTCTCGACGCCCTTCACGTCGGCCTGGATGTCGATTTTGTCGCCGGTGCGGACGGCCTTTGCGGTCAAAGTGATGGTCGTCGGGGTTTCGAGAAGTTTGTCGAGCACAGCAGAGTATTCCTTGAATTTTTCGGGGGCGTCGTCGCGCCCGCCGCCGCCGGGGGCCGTCGGCTTGCCATTGAATAGCGTGGCGGGGGTGCCACGGATCTGCTTGGCGTAGGCTTCGACGTAGTATTCGAAGCGGGCTTCGCTGTCGGGGCCACTCAGCGGTTCGGGACGCGGGATGTGCATGTGATACTGGAGCAGCACAACGTCGGCTGGGCCGTAGGCTTTGGCGACGCCGTCGAAGGCGACATCGGCGGCGACGCACGGCGGGCATTGGGCGCCCGTGAAGAGTTCAATCAGGGCGGCACGGGTGCTCTTGCTCTTGCGTCCGGAAAACTTCGGCGTCTTGAAGCCCAGACCGGCCTTCGTGTACTCGGCATAGGCGTCGCCTTCGATCTTTTCCAGGCGCATGTTGAGGGCGACGGCCTCGGTCTTCGCGCCGCCTTTTTCAAATACATTGGCTATGGTCGTCAAAATCTGCAACTGGGTGTCGATCGGCAACCTCGGATCGACCAGCTTGCTGACCTTTCGGGCCGTTTCGAGGGCTACCATTGCATACGTCTTTTCGACAGCAAGCGCGTCCAGCAGCTTGCCCTGGTGTCGCAGGCTAAAGCGTGGGCCATAGAGATCAGATGCTTTGATCGACGTGTCGATGATCTCTTGCAAGTCGGCGACGGCGAATTTGTTGTCCTTGGCATCTTCGATGAATTCAAAAATCGCCACCAACGCCCGCGGATCGGCTGGGTTGCGTTGGAGCGTTTCGCGATTGAGATCGAACACGGTCTTGGCGTTGGTAGCCTCCAGCAAAACCGGTGTTGCGTTGCTCGACCCGGTTTGCACGATCGAGCCGTAAATTTTCTTCGCGCCAGGCTTGGGCAGCGGTGCTTCGAGGTGGAAGACAACGGTCTGCGCCCCGCCCATGCCGACGCTTGCGAGGATTTTCATGGTCAGGTTATCGCCGACTTGCTTCGGATCGTCGATCTTGACGCGCGGCGATCCGCGGAGAGGTTCCGCCTTCACGTTAATCTTGCCGTCTTTGGCGTCGATATGGAAGAGCCAAAGCGGCATCTGCTGCGAGCCTTCAAAAATACTGAATTTCCACGAACCGGCCAAACCGTCCTGTGCCAAGGAGCGGGTTGGCATGAATGCCAGCATGACGAGCGTGGCCGAGAAAAGAATGCGCATGAATTAATATCCTGTAGGTAAGACATTCGTTAGCCAGACGCGCGAGCGACGTTAAAGTGCACCGTCGCTCGCGCGTTCGGCTAACATTAATACTTGTCAAGCCGAAATCTTAGGCTAGATTACAGACGACTGAAATAAACACAATAAATCATTATAATTTTGCGAAACTTTTCAAATTCACGGGTGTTAGATACCAACAGAGCGCGATTCTGGGAATTTACCAGCATTCGTCAACTTGAATCAACCTCAATGGGAGATTGGGTTTATGGCCGAGAAGCACGCGAAGCCCGGTCGGTCTTGGGCAAGAATGTGGCCAGTGGTCACGTTTATTTTTGGCGCTTTCGTAATTGGCACGTTGACCCTGGACAGCGACGAGGCGCAGGCGCAACCGGCGAAAACCAAAGCGAAAACGGTTGACGCCAAGAAGAGCGAAAACGCTCCGAAATCCAAAGGCCTGCCCGAAGCGAAAAGCTTGACGGCCGGCAAGAAGATCGACGCTGTGGCCTTGGCCCGGTTGATCGATCAAGAAGTGAACAAACGGCTTCAGGCCGAAGGCGTGAAATCAACCGGCTTGTGCGACGACGCCGAGTTCGTTCGCCGGGCGCATCTCGACCTCGTCGGTGTCATTCCGCCCGCGGCGAGGGTTATCGCTTTCCTCGATAGCAAAGAAAAAGACAAACGCGCCAAGCTCATCGACGAATTGCTGGCCGACTCACGCTATGGCAACTACCACGCCGAGCAGTTGGTCAACCTCATGATCCCACGTGAAACGAACAATCGGGCGCTCAACCAAAAGCCACTCGAAAAATGGTTCGCCGAGAACTTCAACGCCAACACGCCGTTGAACAAGACCGTATACGAGTTAGTAACGGCCACGGGCGAAATCGACAAGAACCCAGCCGGGGCGTACTTCGTTGGCAATAATACCGTGGACAAGATCACCGACAACGTGACGCGCACTTTCCTTGGCGTGCAGCTTCAGTGTGCTCAGTGCCACAATCATCCGTTCACAGACTGGAAGCAGACGGAATACTGGGCGATGGCGGCCTTCTTCATGAAGACCAAAGCCAGCGGCACGCCGCAACAGGCGGCCAAGAAGGGTGTTTCGATCTCGATCACCGAGAACAACAAGGCGCCCAACAAGAAGGGCCTGCCTGAATCCGCGAAAATCGTGCCCGCGAAGTTCCTCCAAGGCATTGAGCCGAAGATGAATATCGCTGATCCCTATCGTCCGGTGTTGGCGCAGTGGATGACCTCGGCGGACAATCGGTTCTTCGCACGTGCAATGGCGAACCGTCTGTGGTTCAATATGTTCGGTCGCGGCTTGGTCAACGCGGTTGACGACATGCACGAGGACAACGCGGCCACGCACCCGGAACTCCTTTCCACGTTGACCGAGCAGATGAAACTGCATGGCTTCGACGCGAAGTATCTCCTTCGCGCCATCTGCCTGAGCGAAGTCTATCAACGGAGCAGCATTTCAACGGTCGACGCCGGTTCGGTCGATCATGACGTGTACAGCCGTCGTGAAATCCGCGTTATGAACCCGGAGCAAATGTTCGATTCGCTGACGACGATTCTGGGAACCGGCGCCAAAGGCGAACCGAAAGAAAAGGCCGCCGGTAAAAAAGGCCCGCAGGGGCCACGCGATACCTTCATAACCTTCTTCCGCGTTGAAGAATCGAATCCCTTGGAATACCAGAACGGCATCCCGCAGGCGCTACGTATGATGAACTCGGCATTCACCAATCGCGCCGAAGTGATCGCCGCTCAAATCGCCGGCAACGCCAAGACGCCCGCCGAGGCGATCGAACGAATCTACGTCACCGCGCTGTCACGCCGTCCGACCACGCAAGAAACGACCCGGTTGACGACCTATGTCGCTCGCCCCGGTGCAACCACCCGCGCAGCCTATGGCGACATCCTTTGGGCGTTGCTTAACTCCAGCGAATTTGTGCTGAATCATTAAAAAACAACCGATCCCCGCAGCCATTTAACGGCGGGGACCTAACAATACACCACCCTCATCCTTTGGAGTATCCAATGTTCGAACAAGGCCTCAATCGTCGCGACGCGCTGAAGCTGTCCGCAGCTGGCGTTCTGTCGTATTCGATGTCCAATTGGTTCAACATCCTGGCGACGCATGCCGCCACGACCCGCCAAACGACCAAGAACTGCATCCTCCTGTGGATGGATGGCGGCCCGACCCATAAAGACACCTGGGATCTTCGTCCCGGTACGGATAACGGCGGCCCGTATCGCCAAATCCAGACCGCGACCAACGGCATCCAGATCAGCGAACACTTCCCGCAGTTCGCTCGTTTGACCAACCACGCCGCCATCATCCGCAGCATGAGCACGCCGGAAGGCGCTCACGGCCGCGCGAAATATAACCTCCACACCGGCTACCGCGAAGGCCAGGGCGGCATCGTCTACCCGAGCATCGGCGCAATCGTCTCCAAGGAACTCGGCAGCGAAACCAACGCCATGCCGAACTTCGTCTCGGTCGGCAACCGCGCTTACGGCTCCGGCTTCCTCGGCGCTCGCCACCAACCCCTGATCGTTGGCGATCCGGCGCGCGGCGTCGAAAACCTCCGCACTGGCGTCACTGCTGGCCAGTTCGACAGCCGCATTGATCTCCTCAACGAACTCGAATCGGGCTTCCAACGCCAGCACAACGCCAACACCGCCACGGCTCACGCCACGACGATTCAGCGTGCGGTCACGTTGATGCGCGACACCGGCACCCGCGCGTTCGACATCTCGCTCGAACCCGCTGCCAGCCGCGCCTCATACGGCGCCAATAAGTTCGGCGAAGGCTGCTTGATGGCTCGCCGACTCATCGAAGCCGGCGTCAAGTTCGTCGAAGTCACCCTCGGCGGCTGGGACACCCACCAGAACAACTTCGAACGCGTCCGTCAGCTCTCCGGCCAAGTTGACCCGGCCATGAGCAGCTTGACCCGCGACCTCCGCGACCGCGGCTTGCTCGACAACACCCTCATCATCTGGATGGGCGAGTTCGGCCGTACGCCACGCATCAATCAGCGCGGTGCACTACCGGGCCGCGATCATTACCCGCGTGCATGGTCCAGCGTCATGATCGGCGGCGGCATCCGCGGCGGCCAAGTCATCGGCCGCACCGACGCCGAAGCCGCTACCGTCGTTGACCGTCCGGTCGGCCCGCTCGACTTCATGGCAACCGTTTGCCGTGCGTTGGGCATCGACTACAACAAGCAGAACCAGGCTCCGAACGGCCGACCGATCCGCATCGTCGACCGTCCCGCCACGCCAATCGCGCAACTGTTCTAGGCGATTCGCGGTTTTGTCTGAGTAACATCGCAACCCGCGTCATCTCGAATGACGCGGGTTGTTTTTTTGGAAGGCGAGCCTAGCCGCGTAAGCGGCAGGTTTAACACGCGATTGCCAATTTCAACCTGCCGCTTACGCGGCTAGGCTCGCCGAAAGCAATGATAAATGCGACGGGACACTTTCACCATTCCGGCGTAGAACACGTCGGACGGCAAACTCAGCCGTGCCAACATTCCGACAATGCGGTCCGCCTCATGCATGATCCTTCGCGACCACCGAGTTCGGGCTGGCCTCGCGCTGGCACAATCCTCGGATTGTGCGTCATGGCGGCTTTGCTCCTATTCTCGATTGGCGTTCCCTGGGCCATCTGGGCCGCGATTCCGCTGTTGGTGATCGCGCTCCTCACTATCGGCAAGCTGGTCGCGGCAGCAATGGGCAGGCAGGGGACCGCGCCAATGACGCTGCCGAACTGGTCGCGCATCGAATGGGGCATCCTCGGCTTGCTTTGGGCGGTGCCGATGCTTCTGCTTGGCGTCTACGGCCAAGCCGCCAGCCTCTCGGCGGGATTGACGACGCTTGTCGCCTTCGCGGCGTTGCAGATTGTCGCCTTTCGGCACGGCGGTTGGCAGTTCGTCGGCCCGCATGTTTATTACGACGTCGTCCGCCTGGCACGCCGTGGGCGCAGCACGATGCTCCGCGTGTTCTGCCTGTTCGCGATGCTCGGCGGGCTGTTCATCGTCTACCAAGATTTCGGTCGGCATGAGCGCATGCGGCCCAACGACTTTGCACGAATTTCCGTGTGGTTCGCCTACTCGCTTTTCGTCGTGCAGAATCTCGCCATCCTCTTGCTTGCGCCGGCGTATATTGCGAGTACCGTGACCGAGGAACGCGAACGCGGCACACTGGAACTGCTTTTCTCCACGCAGATGAGCAATCGGGAAATCGTCCTCGGCATCCTAAGCGCCAGAGTCGTCCATCTGTTCGGTTTCGTCATCGCCGGCTTTCCGATTCTCGCCATCGTCCAATTTTGGGGCGGCATCGATTATCTCCTCATCGTCGGCAATCTGCTCAATACCCTCCTGAACGCCTTGACCATCGGCAGCTTGTGCTTGCTGATTTCGACGCTTGCCCGCGGCACGACGAGCGCGGTGATGATGGCCTACGCGATCGTCCTGCCGATCGGAACTTGCTGCTCGGGCACGCTGAACGGTTTCCCGCTCGTACTGCAAGACGCTCGCATGGCGGGCTCCTTTCAGGCGATCACTGTGCAAGATGTCGGCGTCTTGGCGATGGTTCACGTGCTGATCTCGGCGTTTTGTTTATGGTTGGCGGTCATGGCGATCCGCGAGCACGAACTGTTCGCGCCACCGATGATACCGCCTCCGCCGAAAAGCGCCCCGAAACCGATCGAGGCGAAGCCGACGCCGACCGCTGCGGAACCCGCCGCCCTGCCCCGCCCCGGCATGGCCCTGGATCGGCTCGATATTTTCGGCATGGCTTACGTTCTTCCGGCCGTCGTCGGCGATGCACTCTGGTGGAAGGAGCGCTATCTCGGCGGCCCGCCCTTGGTGTTTACGCCGATCTTCCTCGTTCCAGCGATACCGTTTATCGCGTCGGTCTTCTGTCTTGTTTTCGCGGCAATTTGGAGTGCGATATTTGAAGGGTCAAGCGGCCAGCGGATTTCGCATGACATGCTGGCGGACATGGTCCGCTTCTTTTACTGGGCGTTCCTCGGCTTCTTCCTTCTCAGCAGCACCTACCGCGCTAGCGCTTCGATCGCGCGGGAACGGCAACAGCAGACGCTGGAACCGCTGCTGTTGCTGCCGATCGATCGCCGTGAGATTCTCGTCGCCAAGTTCATCGGCTGTTTGTATCGCGGCTGGCCTTGGCTCCTACTGATCGGCATCGACCTCGTTATTGGACTTTTCGTCGGCGTGTTTCATCCGTTCAGTTTCATCTGCCTGGTGGTTGGCCCGTTGCCGATGACGGCATTCTTCCTGATTGCCGGGATGTACTTGTCCGTGATGATGCGTACCGTGATGCGGGCGTACCTCACGCTTGTGATCACGCTGATCGTGTACATTAGCCTGTCGCAGATGGCGAACACCAATGATGTTCAGGCGTTTTCTTACCTCAACGCGTTCATGTGGCCCATCTGGGGATTGCACGATTCCAAACCGGAGCGCATCCTGTTGGCTCTCGGCGTAATGGCGGTTTACGGCCTGTTGGCCAGCCTGTTGTGGTGGCGGCTGACCGTGCGCTTTGATGATCGTTCGTTGTTGTGAAAAGCCAGAACGGCGCGAGCCCATAAAATACACTCTGTGTTGCGACGGAACGCCAGGCGACGCCACAGCGCCGATGTTTGTCCCGTGCACTCGCAGGGATCGATGGACTTTCTATGCCATTTGTGTACTTGTTGCTGCTCGCTTTGATTTGCATGCAAACGCGCTGGCCTGCGCCGCCAGGTTGGCTGACGCCGGCGGGATGCGCGATTTTGGTTGGCACGTTCGTCATCGCTTCGTGGTTGACGGCTGGGCTGATCGCCAAGGTAATCCGTTGGCAGCTGATTCGACAATCCGAATTCCAACTCTATCTCCTTCGCCGCTATGGGCGCGCTCGGCGATATCATTTCATCGCAATTGTCGTCGCCTACCTGGCTGCGCTCTATTTCTTCGGTTGGGGCGATGTCGCGACCACCTGGATGGGTGAAGCACTTACCTGGTTCACCGGAGCGATGGCGCCGACCGATGACGAGACACCCGAAAGGCTCCTCGTGGGCCGTGAGTTAGTATTGCTGGCTCCCTTTTTCCTCGCTCTGTTGTTCTCGTGGGAGCGGTTTTATCGCGTGGAAAAGACCGCCTACGAAGTAAGAAATTATCCCGATCACTTCATTACAAAGCGTGCCTACCTCTTGGCACAGATTCGTAATCAGTGGCTCTTTGTCGTTCCGCCCATCGTCTTGCTGCTGTTCAATCAAGTGCTGCTGTCGATATTACCGGAGTCGCGCGACGGCAATCGTTTGCTTGCGGCACTGGCGACGCTCACGATGGCGTCGGCCTTTCTGCTGCTACCTCTGCTGCTGCGCCTCTTCCTCGGTCTCAAGCCGATGCCGCCGGGGCCGCTCCGCGAACGATTGGAGAGCACTGCTCGTCGGCTGAAGTTTCGTTTCAGCAACATTCTCGTGTGGGACACGCGAAATCAGGTCGCCAACGCCCTCGTCACCGGGTTCGTGCCGTGGTTGCGCTATGTCATCCTGACCGATCGGCTCATCGACGAACTCACGCCTGATGAAATCGAAGCCGTTTTTGGGCACGAAGTCGGGCATATCCACTATCGGCATCTGTTTTTCTATCTCGCGTTTTTTGTCGTAAGCTTCGTCCTGCTCGGATTGCTTTGGGAAAATGCCGCCGAATGGGTGCGCACCGAGAATCGCCTGGACTTTGTACAGGGATGGATAACCGCCAATTATAGCAACGACGAGATCGAAATGTTCCTCGCCACCGTCAGCAGCTTCTGTAAACTTGTGCTAATGACCGCTTACACCTTGTTCGTGTTCGGATATCTCTCGCGCCGCTGCGAACGTCAGGCCGATCTGTTCGGTTCAAGCACGGTCTCGACGGAAGTGTTCATCAACGCCCTGGAAAAAGTAGCCGACATCAACGGCATCCCGCGTGAAGGCTCGGGCAATTGGCTGGTCTCCTGGCAGCACCCAACGATCGGCCAGCGCATCGACTTTCTTCGGGCAATGCACGACCGTCCCGGTGAAGTGGCGAGCTTCCATCGCTCATTGCTCGTGCTGCAGCTTGCGTGTTATGTCGTATTGGGCCTCTTGCTCTGGCTGCATAACTTTGAACGGATATGGGAGTTGGTTGGACGGTTCTAAACAGGAATCAGGAGTCAGGGATCAGGAGCCACTCGCCACTCGCCACTGAAAGGATTTCGCCATGCCACGTCCGATATTGCTTTTTAGCGGCCAATGGACGAATTGCCCGTTCGAGGAACTCACGCAGAAGCTCGGCGAATGGGGCTATGCGGGTCTGGAACTCGCCTGCTGGGGCGACCACTTTGAAGTCCAACGCGCGTTGAGCGAAGACGAATACTGCCAGACCAAACTCGACCAGCTCGCTCGGCATGATCTGCAGATTCTCGTACTCAGCAATCATCGGGTGAGCCAGGCGGTGTGCGATCGCATCGAGCCGAGGCATCGCAAGATTCTGCCCGACTACGTTTGGGGCGATGGCGATCCCGCCGGTGTCAACGAGCGCGCCACCGCTGAGATGCTTGCCACGGTTCAGGCGGCCCAGAGGCTTGGCGTCGGGACCATCAGCGGCTTCTCCGGGTCGTCGATCTGGAACGGCGTGCTCGGCTATCCGGCATGCAATCCCGATGAAGTCCAGGAAGGCCTGCGCGATTTCGCGCATCGCTTTCGTCCGATCCTCGACGCCTGCCAATCCGCGGGCATCCGCTACGCCCTCGAGGTGCATCCCGGGCAGATCGCGTTCGATGTCTTCAGTGCCGAAATGACGCTCGATGCGCTCGATGGCCGCGAGGAGTTCGGCTTTACGTTCGACCCAAGCCATCTACATTGGCAGGGCATCGATCCGGCTGAGTTTTTGAAGCGGTTTCCCGAGCGCATCTATCATGTGCACATCAAGGATTTGGCGATGACGCTCAATGGCCGAACCGGCGTTCTGAATTCGTATCAGCCCTATGGCGAACCGCGGCGAGGGTGGGAGTATCGCTCGCCGGGCCACGGCGGGATCGATTGGGAATCGGTTTTCCGCGCGTTGAACGCGATCCGCTACGAAGGCCCGCTGTCGATCGAATGGAGCGACGCCGGCATGGATCGCGACTTCGGAGCCGAGGAAGCGCTGAAGTTCGTGCAGCGGCTCGATTTCCCGGCGAAATAGGTCTCCGTTTAGCCGTTCGCCTTTGGCGAACGCGGGCGCAATGCGTTTTCAATCATCGAAAATCGACACGTTCGCGCTCGCCGAAGGCGAGCGGCTAAACAAGGAAAATGGCAACATGAACATGAAACCTTCCGTCATTGCATCCATCGTTCTATTCCTCATTTCCCACCCCGCATTCGCGCAACCTAAGCCGAAGGACTTGGCCGTGGATACCACCTACCTCCGCACGCTGGCGCAGACGCGCAGTTTTCAACTGGGTCGCCCGCAGAAACCAATGGTCACGCCCGACGGTAGCGCAGTGCTGTTCCTGCGATCCGAAGCGCGCTCGGCGAAGCTCAGCCTGTTCGAGTTCGACATCGAGACCGGCAAGACGCGCGAGCTGCTCACGCCGGAACAGTTGCTCAAGGGCGCCGCCGAAAAGCTCTCGCCGGAAGAGAAAGCGATCCGCGAGCGCATGCGTGTCAGCACCGGCGGGTTCACGAACTTTCAGCTCACCGACGATGGCACGCTCATTTTGCTAAGCCTGTCGGGACGCCTCTACACCGTCGAGCGGGCGGGCACCAAGATCACGGAGTTGGCGACCGGGAAGGGCTTTTTGCTCGATCCGAAGTTTTCGCCCGATGGCAAGAAGGTGTCGTTCGTTCGCGATCATGATGTTTACGTGCTCGATCTCGCCGCGCGGAAGGAATCACGTGTCACCACCGGCGGAACCGCGCTGAAACCGAACGGCACCGCCGAGTTCGTCGCCCAGGAAGAGATGGGCCGATTCACGGGTTATTGGTGGGCGCCGGACAGCGAGCGCATCGTCTATCAGCAGACCGACAACTCGGATGTCGAGGTCTGGCATGTCGCCGACCCGATCCATCCCGATGTCAAACCGACGCCGTTCTACTATCCGCGCCCAGGCAAGAACAACGCGACGGTCAAGCTCGGCGTCGTCTCGATCGATGGCGGGGCGACGCAGTGGATTGGGTGGGATCACAAGAAGTATCCGTATCTCGCCACCGTTCGCTGGGCGAAGAAAGCACCGCTGTGCATTGCTGTGCAGACGCGCGATCAACGTGAACTTGTGCTGCTCGAAGTCGAAGTCAAGTCAGGCAAGACGACGAAACTGCTCACGGAGAAAAGCTCGACCTGGGTCAATCTGCGTCAAGAGATGCCGCGCTGGCTGCCGTCGGGCGACGAGTTTCTCTGGGTCAGCGAGATCGACGATTATCCGCGTCTGGAGTTGCGCAACCGCAATGGCAAGATTCGCCGAGTGATCGTCGGCGCCGATGTTGGCTACCAGAGCTTCATCAGCGTCGATCCGAAGGAAGAAGCGATCACGTTCAACGCGAGCCGAAATCCGACGGAGTCGCATCTGTTTCGCATGAGCTTGAAGGACTCGTTCGCCGAGCCGGAGAAGCTGACGAAGGAGCCGGGCTTACACAGTGCGGTTTTTTCGCGCAAGCTCGATGCGTATGTGATCACGTCGCGGACAATGCAATCGATGCCGCGGTCGTTTGTGTATGGCAAAGGCGGGAAGCCGTTGGGCGAGCTGCCGTCGGTCGCCGAGAATCCGCCGCATGCACCCGTGGTGGAGATGCTCGAAGTCGGCGTCGAGCCGCGCAAGTTCCGGGCGGCGGTTGTGCTTCCACGCGACTTTGATGCGAAGAAGTATCCGGTAATCGTCGATGTCTACGGCGGCCCGCACCATCTCCATGTGCTCGCGGCCCAAAATCGCTGGCTGCTCGACCAATGGTACGCGGATCAGGGCTTCATCGTCGTCGCGATCGATGGCCGAGGCACGCCCGGACGCGGCGCTGCCTGGGAACAGGCGATCTACCAAAAGTTCGGCTCGGTCCCGCTGGACGATCAGGTCGCCGGGCTGAAGGCGCTGACCGCCAAATATACAATGATGGACGCCGATCGCGTGGGTATCGACGGCTGGTCGTTTGGCGGGTACATGTCGGCGCTCGCGGTCATGCGCCGACCCGACGTGTTCAAGGCAGGCGTCGCCGGCGCTCCCGTCTGCGACTGGATGGACTACGACACGCACTATACGGAAAGATACCTAGGCGTTCCGCCCAAGGATGCTGAAGCGTACAAGGAAGGCTCGCTGCTGACATATGCCGATGATCTCAAGCGGCCGTTGATGATTCTGCACGGCACAGCGGACGACAACGTCTACTTGCGCCATTCACTGCGCATGGTGGATTCGCTGTTCCGCGCGGGCAAGGACTTCGAGATGGTCCCGCTCTCCGGCCTGACGCACATGGTCCCCGACCCACTTGTCATGGAACGTCTGCATGGCCGTATCGCGCTGTTCTTTCAGAAGCACTTGGGCAGGCCTCGCTAGGAATTTCCTGTTCGTTGTTTTCCGCTTGCGGCTTAGCGTTCGGGATATCCCACGCGAGCGCTATGCTGTAAGCGGCAGAGACTTGGAAAATACATGTCCCTTCCCACGACTCCACAGAAACCGAGCAGCGTGCAACCCGGCGGCGGGAATTGCATGGCGATCGAACTCGCCTGGGCGCGGTTCCGCAAGTTTTGGCTGCGTCGGCTTTGTCCCGGCTACGTGCAGACGATGCTCGCGAAACGCCAGGGTCACTGCACCGACTGCACACATGACATCATCGACGCGCGTGATCTGAAGTACACGCGCAACGTGTGTGGCTATTCCTTCCGCCCCGAAGACGACACCCACGCCTACCGCGATCGGCTTGGTTTCGCACGCCACGGCTTCGCGGAGATGCTGCTATTCACGCTGCTCTTCTCCTCGCTGGCGAGTCCGTGCGTTTGGGCGGCGCTCGCGATCCATTGGCTGTTCTGGATTCCGGTCACGGCGCTGGCGCTGCTCGAACTGGAGATCGTCACGTTCTTTCGCAATCCCGAGCGCGTCGTTTCCACGGAGCCGAACATTCTCGTCAGTCCTGCGGATGGCGTGGTCACGAATGTTGAGGAGGTTGATGAACCGGAGTTCGGCAAAGCACTGCGCATCAGCATCTTTCTCTCGGTCTTCAACGTGCATGTCAACCGTACGCCATGCGATTCGGAAGTGGTGGATGTCCGCTATTTTCCGGGTGAGTACCTCGACGCACGCAATGCCGAGAGCGCGCTGCGCAACGAACAGCTCTGGGTTGATTTGATTGACGCGGGAACCAATCGCCGCATGCGTGTAAAGCAGATATCCGGCGCGATCGCCCGGCGCATCGTCTGTTGGCTAAAGCCCGGTGATAAGCTCCAACGCGGCGAACGGATTGGTATGATCAAGCTCGGTTCGCGCACGGATGTGCTGATTCCCGTGGACGCCGCGGTTGAGATTCGCGTCAAGGTTGGCGACAAAGTAGCGGGCGGGAGCACGGTGCTTCTAAAGCTGCGGCCAACTGTTTAGCCGCTCGTTTTTGGCGAACGCGTACCTGTGCTTCTCCGTCGTTTCGCGCCACGTCCGCGCTCGCCAAAGGCGAGCGGCTAAACATACAACGAAAGGGCTAGTCCTGTAATGCGCGTGCTGGCTATCGGCGATATTCATGGCTGCTTGCGAGCCTTCGATCTGCTACTCGATATGGCACAACCGACGAAAGGCGATCTGCTCGTCACACTGGGCGACTATATCGATCGCGGCCCGGATTCCGCCGGCACGCTCCATCGCCTCATCGGATTGCGCAAACGGTGCAAGCATATCGCCATCCTCGGCAACCACGATATCATGATGCTCCAATCGCGCCGTGATCGCGGTGCCTTCGACAATTGGTTCGCGTGCGGCGGCGAAGAAACGCTGCAGTCCTACGGGGCCGATCTGCGGTGGAACCTATTCCAGGACAGCGTCCCGACGAGGCACTGGAATTTCCTACAGAATCGCTGTGTGCCTTATTTCGAGATCGATACGCATTTTTTCGTGCACGCCAATGTGTTCCCGGAGATGCCTCTTCAGGAGCAACCGGAGTTCATGCTGTATTGGGAATGCTTTGATGCCGATCTATCGAGACCGCATGAATCGGGGAAGGTCATGGTATGTGGGCATACGGCGCAGAAGACCGGCGCGCCGTTGGCGGTGCCTCATGCAATCTGTATTGATACGTGGGTGTATGGTAATGGTTGGCTGACCTGTCTGGATGTGCGAACAGGTAAATACTGGCAAGCGAAACAAACCGGTGAGCAGCGCGAGGGTTGGCTGCAACCGGATGAAAGGGTCCTATGATGCTGTCACGCATTGTTGCCGCGATGATGTTGGCTGCCTTGGTAATCGTCACGCCGACGCGCGCCCAGCCGCCGGCGCCGAAGTTCGTGGAACTGGTCGGCAAGGCCAGCGAGTTCTATTTCACGAAGAACTACAACAGCTATTACTGGCGTGAGGATTTCACGTTTCTGCTAAAGGATGAAACGACGGGTAAATCCTGGCGCATACTGTCGCGCGAACCGACGCCGGCTTACGATTGGCGCATGGGCACGACCTTTACTGGGCTCAAACCTGATTGGAAGAAGGAGCCACGCGTGAAAATCGTCGGCGTCACGGGCGTTGATCGGCTGCCTGCGACCTTTTACGATTTCAAACTTAACGACCCGAATATCGCCACCGCGCATCTCGTTTGGGTCGATGGTGCAAACGAGCCGAAAAAGAATGACTGGAAGTTGTACAACTCCAACAACTGGTTCCACAAATGGAGCATCGAGGCCGACCCGTTTATCTATCGCCACTACGCGGATAAAACCGCGCCCTACGATATTTACGGCTTCATCAACGGCCAGGCGGCGCCGTTCTCGAAACAATCCCAGCTGCTGATCGAAACACACAAAAAGGCACGCATGTTTCACGGCGTCATCCGCACGGCAAGAAACGCATTCGGTTTCGAGATCGAAGTGCTCCACCTCGTCGGACCTGATAAGGGCGGCAACGGCGTGGTTTTCTTCGGCGATCCCAAAACGCTCATCGGGCTGGAGAAGAAGAAGTAGCCGAATCAGCGCAACTTTTCAGTATTCCGCTCGCGGATTAGCGCTCGCGTGAGGTTTTCCGAGCGCTAAGCCGCAAGTGGAATACAGGATATTTAACGATCACCTCATCTCACTCGGCCAATCGTTGTCGAGCGGCTCGATATCGCAGGTTTCGCAGACGATATAGCCACAGCGCGTACACTTGCACGCGCTCCGCTGCGGCGTCAACGTCCCACCACACCCCGGGCAGGAGGGCTTCGCCCCGGTCTCGGCAAAACTTGGTAAGTGGACCCATTGCGTGTTTGTTTCCATGTTGCCCATCCACGTCGTGAACATTGCTGGAAAATGTTCGGTACGGTAAATTTGTTCATGTGTACATAATACCACTTTTATTGAGCCTTGTCAATGGAAATATCGTCCAAAAAAAACGTCACCTGCCATGTGCGACGACGACCGCATAGATCGCCTTTGGTTTGTGCATACGCAGCGCTTTGGCGGCTTCACTAGCGGTCGCACCGGTGGTCAGGACGTCATCGACGAGCAGCACGGTTTTCCCGGCCAGGTCGAGAGATTTCGCGGTTTCAAAGGCGTTATGTACGTTCTCTTTCCGACCGGTTGCGCTCGATTGAGCGGTCTGCGATGCTGTGTGCCGGGTCCGCTGCAGGGCTTTAAGCAAACAGGGAACGTCGAGTTTCTTCGCCAACGCCAGCGAGAGGATTTCGCTTTGGTTGAACCCGCGCCACCAACGGCGCCGCCAATGCAACGGGATTGGGATCACGCAATCGGCAGTGAGCGGCTTAAGGCGTTCGGCCATCGCGTCGGCCCAGACGGTAGCAAGCGCCTCGGTCAAATCCTCGCCGGACCACGCCTTCATGCGCAGGATGACTTCACGCAGGAGGCCATCGTATGGCCCCGCGCGAAACGCACCATCGAAGCCGAACGTGTGATCCGTGCATTGCGTGCAACCCTTGTTCAGTACGACATACGGCCCGACCGAGCTTGAGCAACGCGGACAGGTCGGAAATAAATCGATGGTGAGCTGTGGCAGACAATCGCCGCAGAAGAGACCGCCATCGGGGCCCATCACGGTATGACATGCCCAGCACAGGTTGGGATAGATCAGTTGCGAGAACCCGCGCAAAAGTTCGGCGATGAGCGTCATGTTGGATTTGTATGTGAAGTGCCGCCCGACGGGCAAGTGTTTTCTGTAACCGAAGCCATTGCGCTCCGCGTGATAGCGACGATAACCAACGGCGACTCTTGTTGAGAGCATCGATCTTCAGTTGGGATCGAAATTCCTTACAATACCGTAAGTGGCGAGGTTTTCATTTCCATGATGCACAATAATGTGGATTACACCGATGGGCCTAACTACGTCAAACGTCCTTGGTGAGCAGGAAGCCGAAGCGCCGATCTCGATGGACATCCTCGTCATCGAAGACGATCCGGCAATTGGCAGCGCCGTACAGAAGGGGTTGGAAGCCGTCGGACATGTCTGCAAATGGGTCACCGACGGAACCAAGGGCCTGGAAGTGGCCCGGTCGCAGAAGCACGACGTGATCATCCTGGACCTCATGATCCCGGGCGAGTCTGGCTTGTCGGTGCTGCACAAAATTCGCAAGGATGGCATCCAGACGCCCGTTCTGATTCTCACCGCGCTGGGTTCGGTGGATGATCGCGTCAATGGCCTCAAGAAAGGCGGCGACGATTATCTCGTCAAGCCGTTCTTCATGCCCGAACTGCTGGCTCGCATCGAGGTGCTCAATCGCAGGTCCCCCATCAAACCCACAACGAACCTTCGCGTCGGCATACTGCAGCTTGACCTGCTGACTCGGCGTGTTATCTGTGGCGAAAGCGAAAGCGAAATTGAATTGACGCCAACAGAGTTCAGCATCCTGGAACTCTTGATGCGCCACGTAGGCCAGGCCGTTACTCGGACGATGTTGTGCGAGTGCCTTTGGAAATCCGACTGGGAAGGCACGACGAACGTGATTGAAGTCCACATCAACCGTTTGCGGGCCAAGCTCCAGCGCGGTTCCACGGCACCAATCATTCATACCGTGCGAGGGCGCGGCTATGCGATTCATGCGACGAATTAGGGAGCTATTCTCGACGCTGCGGGTCCGTCTCGTGGCCTGGATCATCGTAATTGTCGTCCTTATGGTGGTTCTAACGAATCTGACGGTCCGCGAGGTCGAACAAGAATCGCTTCGCGCAAATTACGACGACTTCTTGAAGGTAATCCTTGATGACGTTGGCGGATTCTTGGCGAGTAAAGCAGAGCCGCCTCTTACTTTCGACGCGATTTTGCGTGAAAAGCTCAAAGTGTACGAATATCGAAATTGGTTCCTGACGATCTTCGATGTCGATCATCGACTGATTTGGAGCAGCGAAAACGCTCCCGCCATGGCGCTCCAAGCTTTCGCAAACGACGCCCATGGACCCTATGATTCAAACGGGCATCGAATTCTCACGAGCCGAATACGAAACGCGAATCATGAGGTTTACTTTGTCCGCTGCGGGTTTCCCAAATCGGCGTTGCAGGATGACATCGAGTTGCTGAATCGCAACATCTTCATCGTAACTGTCTGCATCCTGCTGACGGCGCCGCTCGGCGGCTACGTGATCGCCCTGCGGGCGACGCGGCCGATTTCAAAGATTATTCAATCGACCGCCCAGCTGCAACCGAGCAATTTGGACCAACGTCTGCCGATTCAGGGCACGGGCGACGAACTGGATCAGTTGTCACAAACGATCAACGGCTTGCTCGACCGTATCGCGTCGTACCTTCACCAGCATCGCGACTTCATCGCCAACGCCGCTCACGAACTGCGTTCGCCTTTGGCGGCCATTCGTGCTTCCGTCGAGGTAACGATCGAGCGCGAACGCACGCCGGCGGAATACGATCACCTCCTCGTAGATGTTATGGAGGAAGTGACGCGGCTATCGGGGTTGGTCAATCGCCTTCTGCTTTTGGCCGAGAGCGATGGCGGCCGCGCATCCCCCCCGGGGCATGTCACGCACCTGGATCGTATCGTCCGCGAAGCGGTCGATATGTTCGATGGCGTTGCCGAATTCAACTCGGTTCGTTTGAGCGTCGGCAAAGCCATGGCGTCGGCCGTCGTTCCCGGCGAGGAGACCTACCTTCGCCAGGTTGTGCGCAATCTGATCGACAACGCGATCAAGTACAACCGACCGGAGGGCGAGGTGATCGTCACTCTCGAGATCGATTCCGAGCGATGTCAAGCGGTTTTGACGGTCGCCGATACGGGCGTTGGCATGGACGATGAATCTCTCCCGCGAGTCTTTGAGCGCTTCTACCGCGTCGATCGGTCGCGCTCGCGCGAGAAAGGCCACGGGGGTTACGGCCTGGGCCTCAGCATCTGCCAAACGATTGTCCAATCGCTGGGTGGTACAATCCACGTCGAGTCGGTTCTTGGCCGCGGCAGCCGATTCACCGTGCGCCTGCCGCTCGCGTCAGAGCCACGCACGCAGTAAGTGGTTTTTTCTCAATCAACCACTTACTTCGTG
Organism: Singulisphaera sp. GP187; assembly: GCA_945861245.1. Taxonomy (GTDB): domain Bacteria; phylum Planctomycetota; class Planctomycetia; order Gemmatales; family Gemmataceae; genus SIAQ01. The sequence goes on along the minus strand of CAMAUE010000032.1, from coordinate 7,443 downwards.
CGTGGCTCTGACGCAATCGCGAGGTGTCCTTGCATCATCCGACGGGCGCGATATGGTGACAGGAAGAACAATCCTACTCGAAATACTACCGAGATCATCGAATGTCTGTGCAAACACTCCACGAAGTCGCCGTTCAGTTGCGACCTGAAGACAATGTTGCCGTCGTCGCCAAACCACTTTCCGCGGACACGACCCTCCAGTTCAACGGCGATACGATTGTCCTGTCAAGCCGGGTCGGCATGGGCCATAAGCTCGCGCTGAAGGCGATCAAGAAAGGCGAAGCGGTCTACAAATACGGCCAAATCATCGGCTTCGCGTCGAAAGACATCGCACCGGGCGACTGGGTGCATGTGCACAATGTCGCGGCTGAGACATTCGAGCGCGACTACGCATTCTGCCGCGATTGCCCGCCACCGCCGGCCGCCGTGCCGGGACGGACGTTTCTCGGCTATGACCGCGGCCCCGATCGACCCGAACCTTATCGCTACGGCACGCGCAACTACATCGCGGTCATCAGTACGGTGAATTGCTCGGCACAGACGAGCAAGTACATCACGCAGCGTTTCAACGCGACGGAGTTGCTCAAGAAATATCCGAACGTCGATGGCGTCGTCGCCATCACGCACAAGGCCGGCTGCGCGATGCAATTCGACGGGTCGGACCACAATCAACTCGACCGCACGCTGGCCGGGTTCGCCAAGCATGCCAACGTGGCGGCGTATATCCTCATCGGCCTGGGCTGCGAAACGGGCCAGGCGATGCACCTCGTTGAAGGCCAAGGGCTGGTGCAACTCAAGATCAACCACGGCTCACAGCAACGCACGGGGCCGATCGTGCTCTCGATTCAGGAGTGCGGCGGCATCGGCAAGACCGTCGAGGCGGGCGTCAAGGCCGTCGCCGAGCTGCTGCCTTGCTTCAGTGACATTCGCCGAACGGAGCTATCCGCCAAGCACCTCATCCTCGGCACAAACTGCGGCGGGTCGGATGGCAACAGCGGCGTCACCGCGAATCCCGCATTGGGCGTGGCGTCCGACCTGCTGGTTGCTCAAGGCGGCACGTCGATCCTTGGCGAAACGCCCGAAATCTATGGCGCCGAGCATCTGCTGACACGTCGCGCCATTTCCCGCGAAGTCGGCGAGAAGCTCATCGAACGTATCAAGTGGTGGGAATGGTACACCGGCATCTTTGGCGCCGAGATCAACAACAACCCGTCGCCAGGCAACAAAGAAGGCGGCCTGACCACGATCTACGAAAAGTCGCTCGGCGCCATCGCCAAGGCCGGCAGCACGGCGATGGTCGATGTTGTGCAGTACGCGCAGCCCGTGTTGGCCAAGGGCTTCGTCGTCATGGATACGCCTGGCTATGACCCCGTCAGCATGACCGGCATCGTCGCCGGCGGGGCCAACGTCTGCGTCTTTACGACCGGTCGCGGCAGCGTGTTCGGCTGCAAGCCATCGCCATCGATCAAAGTCGCGACCAACTCGCCGCTCTATAACCACATGATCGATGACATGGACATCGACGCCGGCGTCATCCTCAACGGCACGCCCGTCGAGGTCGTCGGCAAACAGATCTTTGAAGAGATACTCGCCGTCGCGTCCGGCAAGCACACCAAGAGCGAGATCAACGGCGTCGGCGAGGAAGAATTCGCGCCCTGGTCGATCGGGCCGACGCTGTAAGAAACCGCATTCCGCTTGCGGCTTAGCGCTCGCGTGATTCCTCGCGAGCACCAACTCCCGTAGCGGAGATTTTCAACACCCATGCTCACCGGCAAACAAGTTCGTGTGAAGTTCGCGCGGGATTACATCATCCCGCACTACATCGACGCGCACGATGCGAATTGGCTCGGTGTCGCCGACCAGCTGCTGACGATCTTCCGCGCTCGCCAGGGCATCTCGCGCGGGGAGTTGGAGGCGGAGATCGACGAGCTATTCGGCAGCCTGTCGCAGCCGCAGATTCACCAGGGTTTGGCCAAGCTGCTCGAAGATCGCTGCGAATTCGAGATGCAAGCGAGTCTCGCGCCGGACGAGGTTCGCGCTGCACTGTTCACGGCATCGGCACGAAAACGGCAAGCGACACTGACGGAGATCGGGCAAACGTTTTCACGCGACGCCATCGTCGCCGAGGTCGCCGGCGCGCTGAACACCGTCGTGGATCAGATCGAAGCCGGCATGTTCGCCGATCTCAAGAGCGAGCAACGCCTCACGCAATTTCAAGACACGACGGCTGAGCGCTTGCTGCATCGCTACAACGTCGCGCTCGCCCAGGCGGTGCTCATGCGCTCCGTCGGCGTCGAGATCACGCTGCATGCCGAGTCGCCCAAACGCTACCGCCAGCTTTTTCGCGCGATCAAGTTCCATCGCCTCATCTGCGACCTGGAGCTAATACGAAAAAACACGTATCGCCTACGGCTCGATGGCCCACTCAGCCTTTTCAGCGCGACGCAGAAATATGGCATGCAGCTTGCCTTCTTCCTGCCGACGCTGCTCCTGTGCGAGGAATTTGAGCTGCATGCGAATCTGCGCTGGGGTGCGGAACGCAAGGAGAAGCAGTTCCGCCTCTCGCACGAGGACGGCCTGGTGACCCACACAGCCGAGGTCGGCGCCTACGTGCCTGCGGAAGTGCCGATGTTCGTCGAACTGTTTCGCAAGAAGATCGCGGACTGGGAACTCAACGAAGACGCCGAGATAATCCCGATCGGCAAGAGCTTTTGGATACCCGACTATCAGCTCGTGCATCGCGCGACAGGCCAAAGCGTGATGCTCGACATCCTCGGCTTCTGGCGGCGTTCAAGCATGGAAAAGCACCTGACCATGCTGCGCGAAGCCGACCGCCCGTTTGTGCTGGCCCTGTCCGATCAACTCAAGGTAGAAGACGAGGCCCTCGAGTCGCTGCCCGCGAACGTCGTGCGTTTCCGCAATTTGCCGTTGCCCGACGAGATCGTAAAACAAGCCGCGAAGGTGCTGTCGCTTTGATGTCGCTCGACTCTATCCCGAAGAACCCACCACGGAGAACTCAGCGCGGCCGAGCCGCGACAAATACAGAATCACGAAAATACGAAAGGGCGAAAATACGAAAAATGCTCTTGTGTTACCCTTTCGTGAATCGGTTTTTCCTGACTCCAGAAACATGGGAACGAGGACCAATGATGAACCGTTACAACAAACTTCTGTACGCGTTATTACTTATAACGCTGGCGTCTCCCGCTCAGGCGGCGCACACCTATCGGCTCTGCGACGGAATCACCGCGTATGTGCCGAACCCGGCGGGGAAAGCGTTCAGCGTCAAGCTGGACGTGCGCGACATCAACCTGCTGGAGACGGGGCCACGCGAAGTACTCGTGAAGATTTACGATCCCGCCGGCAAGGTGGTGACGCGCACGGTGATCCCCGACGATGGCATCGTCAGCAAAGCGTTCCTGCCTCCATCGGGCGCGTGGGACCATGAAGCCTGGTACTACGCCTTCGCGCAGATGCAAGGTGTGCAGCCGATGTTGCGCTGGAGCGCGTTCTCGTCGCCGGATCGACTGAACGCCCACCCCAAACGCAGCTTCACCTACAACGTGCCCGCTGGCGAGAAGGGCGTCTATCGCATCCAGATCGTCGGCGTGCCCGATCATTATGTTACGTTGGCGATTGATCCCGACCTGCCATTCGGCGTTGCCGGCCATCCGAACTGGGTGCATGGCTCGCCTTTGCGCGACAAGGGCAAGGCGGCGAAACATTATTTTCATGTGCCACGAGGCACGAACGGACTCTACCTGCTGCTCGCTGAATTCGACCGCCCGCACACGCGCAAGTTCACGCTGACCGCGCCCGACGGCGCGAAGCTCTTCGATGCGACGACCGAGACAGGCTTGATCGTCAAACGCATTATGTTTGAAGCGAAGGGCAAATGGGACGACCGCATTCTCACGCTCGAAACCGGTGTCGGCGCGGACGACTACCTCATGAACGTCAAATTGCTGCGCGAGAAAGACGTCGAGGTCACGCAGCGCGGTGATCCTGCGACGGTGGCCGTCTTCGCGCCGGATGAGGCAACCGCCAAGGCCGTCCAGGGCGGGGCGATTTATCACGATGGTCGCGTCTTTTGGCATCCGTTCCAGGTTCGCCTGCACGATTGGCTGAAGAAGCAACCCGCCGAGGCGTTCATCGTCAAGGACGCGACGGGCAAAGCGATTGAGCCGACCCGGGCCAAGACCGGCGATTGGCATTACGCGAATCTGCCGACGCAGCCTGGCTTTCTCAACGTCAACGCCATTTACTGGGCGTCGCCCAAATGCGACGGCTTGATGCATAATTACCAAGCGAACAAGAACAACGCGGCGCTCAACGTCGCCCTGCGCGATCTGCACCACGGTCTTCGTTCGATTGGCCCGGGCGAGATTCCCGCGCTCGCCATCGGCGGGGGATTCGCCAACATGGCCTACGAATTCGGCAACTACGCCTGGCATTATTGGCGCCCAGGCTGGCGCATCTTGCAACAATCCGACGCGCCGCCTGAAGTCAAGGCCATCGTGCACGACGCCTACCTTTCCATCGGCGATCGGCTCGCGTTCTGCGTTACCTGGGCGCGCACGAACGGCAACAGCTTCGCGCAGGTCACGGCGGCATTGCGCTACTGCAAGGAAGCCACGGGCGACGAGATGCACGCCAAGCTTGCCGACACCTACTTCGACCGCTTTGCCAACGGCGGTTGGGGCGAGCGCGTCGGCATCAGCAAATCCGGCGCGTGCCAGGAATCGTTTGCGCACGATCACCATTACGGCAGCTACGTCATCCAAACCTGGGTCGCCATTAACGCCGACCTGAAGGACCCACGCTTTCAAAAGCTGCACGACCGCATGCGCATGGTCTACGCCTACACGATGAACGACGAGGCCGCCGCCTGCCCGTGGGGCTCGCGCACGCCGTATCAATCGCCGCTCGCGATGGAGAAGGAAGGCCCGTTCGCGTGGAAAGGTCTGCCTGGCCCCGACTTCACCGATAGCGTCAACGGCGGCGACGAATGGTTCGCCGCTCGACGTAAGAATTATTACGTACTCACCTATCACGGCCGACTCACGCCAAGCTGGCTGGGCAACGCCTTCGCCGGGCAAATCGGCTACGGTGGCGGGGCGATCTGCCAGCTGCATGTGCCAGGCAGAGGTCTGGTCCTCGCCTCCACGCTCAACGGCGGGTACGGCGAAGGCATGGCGCTGCACCAGTGGCGCAACTTCCACATCCATTCCGTCGTCGGCATGACCACCGATGGTCGCCCGTTCGTCGCCGGCAACTCCGAATACGCCGACGCCAAGCTCGTCAAGAACGTCATCACCAGCAGCGGCCAAATTCGCGAGAGCGCACTCGAAGCATCGCGAAGCTACACCTTCGACGACGGTTCCATCGCTTGCAATGTGAGTCTGAAGGAAACCGGTCACAACGACCTGCTCGGACTTTGGATTCCCAACAAAGAGCGAGGCAAAGTAGCCGAGTGTTACGAGATGATACCGTTCATGCCCAAGTCGAAACGCGCCGCCAAGAAGGGTGGCAGCAACGACACGCAGATCACGCTGTTCGTCAAGGACAAAGAGATCGGCGTGCTCGGCAAGGAACCGACCGAGGCTGACGCCATCGTCATCGACCGCGGCGGTTTCGGCGTTCGCATCCAACTCGACCGTGCCCGTTTTATTTCGCGAGGCCAAAACAACACGCTGCTGGTCGCGCTATGCACGACCCCGACGCCGGCGAGCAAGCTGTCGCTGCAGTATCGGATAACGCCGTTCGTGGAGCCGTGATAGGCGAAATGCCAAGGGCCCGGAGGCATAACGCGCATCGTGCCAAGAAAACGAACCACAGAGGACACAGAGAAATTCATCTGCAGGAGAATGCAAAGTTTCTGCAAAGCAATTGATCGAACGGTGATACAGAGGACACACAGATTATTCGCGAAATTGTGAACTGTAGGCCTCAAGATTCGGCTTGCCTGATTCGGCTCCTCCTATTGGCATTTCCTCTGTGTTCTCTGTGCCTCTGTGGTTCAATTGAATTTGGATTTCCTAGACATGATGCCCATGGAGCAGAATTCAATCACCCCCCGATCGCGTGCATCGTGCGGTCCGGTTTCACGAAGCGGGCGGTGTTGATCTCGTGGCCTTCCCATTTCTCCCAAATATTTTGGCGGACCAAAGCCGCGATTTCCTCGGGCGGTCCGGCGTTTCGCAGCAATGGTTTGAGGTCGATCTCGTTGAGCGCGAACAGGCAGTTTCGCAGCTTCCCCTCAGCCGTCAAGCGGACGCGATTGCAGCTCAGGCAGAACGGCCTGGATATCGACGCGATGATGCCGACGCGCCCCCCGCCGTCGGTGTAATCGAAGTCCTGGGCAGGTGCACGCGGGTCCTGATCCGCGGCGGGAACCAGCGAACCAACGTGCGTTTCGAGCTGATCGAGAATCTCGTGCGCGAAGTAGACCTTCTCACGCTCCCATTGATCGGCGCCGATCGGCATGTATTCGATGAACCGCACTTCCAACCCATGCTCACGGGCGAAACGTGCGAGCGGCACAACCTCGAACTCGCTGACGCCTCGGATCGCGACGGCGTTGATCTTGACCGGCTCGAAGCCCGCTTTCTTCGCCGCGAGGATGCCGGCAATGACACGCTCGACGCCGTCGCGTCGCGCCAACTCGCGGAAGCGATCCGGGTCGAGCGCATCCAGGCTGACGTTAATGCGGCGCAGGCCGGCGTCAAACAGCGCTCGCGCTGACTCGGCGAGCGTGATGCCGTTCGTCGTCAAGCCGATGTCCTTGATCCCAGGCACGCGGCAGATCATTTCCACGAGTCGCGGCAGATCACGTCGTAGCAGCGGTTCGCCACCCGTGAGTCGAATCTTGTCGATGCCGAGCGGCGCAACGATTTCGACAAAACGCGCGATCTCTTCAAACGTGAGTAGCTCGCGCTTGTTCATGAACGTGACGTTTTCCGGCATGCAATAGGTGCAGCGCAGGTTGCAACGATCGGTCACGCTGATGCGCAGGTTATTATGCACACGGCCAAAAGTGTCGAGCAATGGGCCTTGTCGCGGCGCGGATTCAGTTGCCAAAGGCAGTCGTATCACATTATGCTCCGGGGTGGACCCATTCGGTCGATCCGTCCGCCCAGTTTTCTTTTTTCCAGATCGGCACAAGTTCCTTGAGGCGATCAATCGCGTATCGGCACGCTTCAAACGCCTGACCGCGATGCGGGCAGCTGACGGCCACGGCGACGCTGACATCGCCGACTTCGAGCCGACCGAGGCGATGTTCAAACGCGATCTCGCCGACGGGCCAACGTCGGCGCGTTTCGTCTTCGATCTCCGCCATCTTCTTCTCCGCCATGCCGGGATAGGCCTCGTAATCGAGCGCCACAGTGACGCGCTCGCCGGTGAGATCGCGCACCGTGCCGAGAAACAGCACGACGGCGCCGCA
>CAMAUE010000031.1 GCA_945861245.1 Singulisphaera sp. GP187 | reverse complement strand
GGCAACAGGGCGACTTCGTCGGTTTCTTGCAAAACGGCGTCGTCGCCAGCGAATTCGTTGCCCACGGCGATCGCGCATTTGTCAAGCAATCCTGCTAATTTCGGAAATCGTCCTGCAATTTCCTGGCGCAGCATCCCGACGTTTGCGGGTGCCGGTGTAAATTGCACGCGGTCAACGCCGGCGAGATCACGGGTTCGCGCAAAAAAGAGCACGATCATCGCAGCATCCTATCTCGAATCGGTTCACGTAAGCGGACGGCAAGCTCGGGCATCAGGCCATACGCCAGGGCGAGATATTGCACCGGATGTAGCGTGCGCTTGCCGCCGGCGTCTTCCATCTGCATGCGACAACTGCTACACTCCGTCGAGCCGAAGGCGTTGGCGGGCTGGCGGAATTCACGCAGCATCACTTCGCCGGCCTGGAGCGAAACCTCGCGGTTCGCCGACTTCAATCCAAACGTGCCGGCCATGCCCGAACAGCCGCTGTCGATCGTTTGCACGCGCATCTGCGGTATGAGCCGCATGAGTTCCGGCCCGGCGATCGGTCCGGTCAACGCCTTGACGTGGCAGGGAACGTGATGCCCGACGCCGAAATCGAGCGGTTGCAGGTCGGTCCGCAATTTGCCTTCTTGGCGCAATCGCCAAAGGAACGCATTGAGTTCGATAGCCTGCTCGGCGACGGCGCGAGCGTCGTCGTCACGCTGGAGGTCAAGGTAGTCTTGCTTCAAGGCGACGGCAGCGGTCGGTTCCGAGCAAACGATCGGCCAACCCGTCCGGGCCGCCTCGGCGAGAACTCGAAGGTTTTGCTTGGCTGACTCGCGTGCCCCTTCGATGTCGCCGTGCACGAGTGATTCCATGCCGCTGCCGCGTTGCTCAGGCGGTACGAATACGTCGAAGCCATTATGGCGCAGGACGGCAACGGCGGCCTCGCCAATCTGCGGGTCGAAGTAGTTCGCGAAGAGGTCAACGAAGTAGACGACCGTGGGCCGATTGCCGTTGGGCTTCTGTGTCCAGCCACGTTTCTTGGCGAGGGCGAGGAATGTTCGCGAGGCAAGGCGCGGCAGCCGACGCTTGGCAGAGACGCCGAAAAACTTGTCGAGCAGCCAGCGCGTCGGCCTGGCCCACAACGCGAAGTTCGTTAGCAAAGTCATGGAATGGCCCCAGCGCAACACGTTTTCGATCCGGGCGAAGAACCAATCGGTGTTGTCCATGCCATGTTCGGCCACGTTCGCGATCTTGGCTTCGAGCATCAGTCGCGGCACGTCGATATGCGACGGACATTCGACGGCGCACATCTTGCAATGGACGCACAAGTCGGCGACGGCACGCACCTCCTCCGAACCGATGCGTGTGCCTACCTCGGCCTGATGCAGAATGTGCCGAAGCAGATTCGCCTTGGCTCGCGGCGTCGCCGCCTCCGTCCCGTCGGCGCGAAAGATCGGGCACATGCGTTGGCTCGGCAGGGCGGTTCGGCATTGCCCGCAGCCATTGCAGTGGTTCACCTCCTGCGTCACCGCCTCCGCCGTCCAGGCCAGAGACAGCGGGACCGTTGTAGTTGCTCGTGCGACAAACTCGCGCAGCGGTCTCTTGAGTTGCAACGGATCGGGATCGACGATCTTGCCTGGATTGAAGATGTTCTTTGGATCGAAGATCGACTTGATTTGGCGGAAGATCGGATAGAGCGACCCGGCCTGCCTGGCGACCCACGGCGTGCGTGCCAATCCTGTGCCGTCCTGGCTGCTTACAGTACCGCCCAGTTCCAGCGCCAATGCGTGGATCTTGTCCGCGATCGACCAGAGCCGCGAGACATGCTCCATCTGGCTGAGATCGAGAAACGGCCTGGCGTGGACCTGGCCCGCGCCGGCGTGGATCAGGAAGCTGCCCGTCGTTTCGTGTTCCTGCAGGATTTCCTGTGAACGCCGAATGGTTTCGCGCAACGCCTCGATTGGCACCGCAATGTCCTCGACCAGCGGAATCGGCTGCACGCCCGCGCGGGCCGCATGCATGCTTGGCAAGGCGATTTCGCGGATCTGCCAAAGCGTATCCTGTTGCTGGCGTGTTAATGCCGAATGCACCGCAAGTACATCCGCGAAACCGCGGAGGCGATCGGCGAGCCCGTCGGCTTCGCGCTGGGCCTCGGCTTCGGTGTCGGCCTCCCATTCGATCAGCAGCGCCGCCTCGGCAGTGGGCAGAATGAATCCCGCGATGGCGCTTGTGTCGCCGATTCGCGCCAGGCCGAGCAGCCGCCGATCGAGAAGTTCGCATGCCGACGGCCTGGTCGCCATCACGCTCGCCACGCACTGCAACGCGCTGTCAAATCGAGCGAAATTCGCCAATACCATCGAGCGACCGATCGGCAGCGGAATCGTCCGCAATGTCGCCTCGGTGAACAGCGCGAGAGTGCCTTCCGAGCCAATCAATAGTTTCGCTATGTCGAGCGATTGGCCGATCTGTACGGCGCGAATGTTGTACCCCAGGCGATCATGCCGAGTTCGCTGGGGAACGCCGTCGATAAATTCCCGGTTCTGCTCAAACAGCACGCCGAGCGCGGTAACGATGTCGGAGAAATGCGACCCCGGTTCGCCGGCTGAGAGTGGCGTTTCCCGTCTCAATTCGACTACCTCACCGTTGTCGAGCACGGTGCGCAGCGATAGGACCTGTTCCAGCGTTCGACCGTACTTGATCGCGCGCGGTCCGCAGGCGTTGCGCGCTAGCATCCCGCCCACCGTTCCGACGCCAGCATTGGCAGGGTCCAGCGCCAGTCGGCGACTAACCTCAGCGAGTCGAGCGTTCACTGCGGCGAGCGTAGCCCCGGCTTGCACGCGAACCGTTTCATTGTCGATGGCAGAAATCTGACGAAAGCGTCGCGAGAAATCGACGACCAGCCCATCACCGAGCGACTCGCCAGCGACACCCGTGCCGGCGCCGCGAGCGATTAGCGAGACGCCGTTTTCGTGAGCATACTTTACGAGTAGTCTGACATCCTCGTCATCGAATGGCGCCACGACGCCGGCAGGCGTAACTTGAAAAATGCTCGCATCCGTGGCGTAAAGCGTCCGCGTGACGTCGTCGAAATGGACTTCACCTTTGAAAAAGCCGTGCAGATCATCTTGCAACCGACGCGCATCCACGACTTGAACCCTTCATTTGTTCTCATACAAGCCCAGGGGTGAGGTACTCCGAACCCCAGGGATACTTGTCAAGCGATCCCAGGGGTTCGGAGTACCGCACCCCTGGGCTTGCGTTTTCTACTTGAGCCGATCCTGGCGGATTCGTTCCTGGCGATATCGTTCGCCGATCGTGATCTCAAACGGTTGGTGCGCGGCGCTCGCCGTCAGCCCGCGGTAGTGGGCGTTGCATCGGTAGCAGACCACGACATCACCCACCAGTAAGTACAAACCGCCGTCGATGATTGCCGAGCCGATGAGAAACGCCCACGACCACCATTTTTCGTACCAGTAATAGGTGATTGTCGATAGGAGCAGCGCACCGACGAGAATCACCATGCCCAGGGTGTGCGGGAAGTCTTTCCGTTTATAGAACTCGTGGTTGTCACATACCACGCAATCAGGCAAGGCGGGATCCGCCGCGGCAAAATGCTGGCGATGATCGCATGCCGAGCATTGCCAATCGAACGCGGCGTCAACAGGCACGGCATCTGGTTGGTCACACGCCGGACAAGCAAACGTCACTTTCACGAAACAATCCTTACTGTTTTCCGCTTGCGGCTTGGCGCTCGCGTCGGACAATCCGAGTGCTGAACTTCGTCCAATATCACATGATTCTGTTTTATGGCCCGGCCCGGTAGAGTCGCAACCTAAATCGGATCGCGAAAGCTGTAAAGCTGCGAGTTCACAATGGAAAGCCCGTTTTCTCCGCAATCAGCATGCTCGTAAGCTCTCCGAGGAAGCAGACTATCACAACCACGTATAGGATCCCAGTCGCTGACTGCGTCGAGCGAATGCGTGCCGTCTCCCAAGCCATCCAGCCGAGGATCATCGGGGCGAATAGTCCAAGAGCCCAACGCACGCTTAGCCAGAGCAGCAACTCCGTTTCCATCGACGCGATGCGTTGATCTGTCGACCAGATCCAAAGTCCGTAACACGCCAACGTGAGACGTATCAGGATGGCAATGCCCAGCGCAGCTAACAACCGCATGAGTGGCGTAATCGTCATCGCGGGAGAAATGAGATACGAATGCCCGATAAGCATCGCGGTAATCGCACTGCCGACGACAAGTGCCGAGGCGATGTCATCGGCGATGCGCAGGGCCGAATCGCGGTCGCTCCGAATCAGCATGCCGCCGAGGACCATGCACGCCGAGAGCACGATGGGCGTAATCCAGATTGCCAATCTTCCGCCTGGCGCGTCGTTCAGATGCCAAACGATCGATCCGAAAACGCACCACAGAACCGCACCCGCATACAGCGCCCAGAACGCCGGCGTAGCCGAATCCGCCACGAACACGCCAACCACGCCCAACAAGCCCAACGCCGTCAAGAAATGCACGCGAAAAAACCGCGGCGGCAGATCGCTCGCAGGCAACGCCGGCAGAATCAGTATCATCCCCGCAGCCAATCGTAGGCAGAACGTCACAATCATCAGTGGCTAGTGGCTAGTGGCTAGTGGTTAGTAATTGGGGCCGCTAGCCACTAGCCACTAGCTACTAGCCACTTTTCCGACGCATCTATTTTGTCTGAATCAGCGCCATGAACTCCGCGCGCGTCGAGAGGTTCGACTGGAACACGCCACGCATCGCACTGGTCGTGCATCGACTGTGCGACTTGCGCACGCCGCGCATCGACATGCAGGTATGCGACGCCTCCACGACGACACCGACGCCGCGGGCATCCAGCTCCGCCATCACCAAGTCGGCGAGCATCTCCGTCATGCGTTCCTGTACTTGCGGCCGACGCGACAGTATCTCCACGATTCGCGCGAGTTTGCTCAAACCGACGATCCGACCGTTCGGCAAATAGGCGATATGGGCCGTCCCGAAGAACGGCAGCAGGTGATGCTCGCACATGCTCTCGAATTCGATGTCCTTAACGAGCACCATTTCGTCATACTTTTCGATGAACGTCTTTTGCAACACGGTTGCCGGGTCTTTGCGCAGCCCGGCAAACATCTCGTCATACATGCGAGCCACGCGCGCCGGCGTCTCGCGCAGACCATCGCGATCGGGATCTTCGCCGATTGCGAGTAGGATCTCGCGCACCGCAGCAGCGATCCGATCCAGATCGACCGGTCGATCGAAGGTTTGGGACGACTTTTTCTTTTTCGCAGTGTCGTGTGCCATTCGCTCGCCTATTCTCTCGGTCCGGTAATTAGCCGCGCGGGATAATGGCATGATATGAGATTCCGCAGTCCAAGTCGCACGGGCGTTCTTCCGATTATCCTTGGGCGCGGCGAGCGCTGTTCTTTTTGCTTCCATTCGTCGGTGCGCCGGCCCGGCGACGTTGTGCTTCGAGATGCCCCGCGAGCTCAACGAGATCGAACGCATTGCCACCAGAAACGCGTCTGAACATCATCCCGCCGTCACGGCCGCACGTTGTACCTTACTGCCGCCGTCGCGATGCGCAGGGCGCTGTCGGGGTCGTAGCCTACGCAATCGGGTGAGGCGTGTTTCTCTAACGCGCAGCCGAGGTCGTATTTGCTGTACAGGACGACCCAGCGGCCGTTGCGCTTGATGCCTTCGATTTGCGGGGCCATCGGTTGCATCGAACCGTTGACTTTCGTTCGGCATTTGATGTTGGAGGCGGTCAGGGCTTCGTCGTTGAGCGTTGCCGAGAACAGCGGATCGGGGTTATCGAGATCGTTCGAGACGGTGACGAGCTTTTCGCCCGGGAAGAGGTTGGCCGCGAAGGTGCGAAACGCCTTGTCGAACTCGGGGCTGCCGCAACAGGCGTCGGCGAGCAGCAGGCCGCCGTTGTCGAGCGTGAGGCGTAGGTGGTCCAGGCCGCCTTTGTTGATGGTGAATGTTTGCCGACCGTGCATGTAGAGGAACTTCGCCGACGCGATATCGGAATCAGTCGGCAGCACGCGTTGCACTTGAAGTCGCACGTCAAGTCCGGCGGTTTTGTGCACATGCAGAAGTACGTTTTGCATCGCCCGCGGGGCCGGCTGCCAATCGCCTTGGTGGTAGATTTGACGAATCTCGAAGAACCCACGTTTGCGCGGCGGTTCCTTGACGCTCGTGGCCGAGGCGATGTCGATCGGCGTCAGGCGCGGTTGCGGGGCCACGCGGCCTGTGCCATACGCTACGATATTGGCACCGAGGCGAAACGCCAGCACGCCGCGGGCATCGCCTTCGTACTTGTTCGATTCCCACCAGCACGATAGATCCTGCGGGCTGTAGATCATGACCGTTCGGCAGCCGACTTGCAGGCCCATCAGCTTGTACGGTTCGCCTCCGGTGATGGTGTGATAGCTGGTCCAGATCGGATGCGTGCTATCGAGATAGCGCAGCTCGCTGCCGGGCCAAACGTCCTTCACCCATTCCTTGACGCCTTCGTCAAAACGCGGATCGCCACAACACGCCTCGGCGACGAGGAAGCCGCCGTTCTCGGTGAAGCGTTTGATGAGCTTAATCTCGACATCTTGAAATCGCCGTAGGGGTGAGGTGTGGCCGTTGAAGTAGAGGATCGGCGATTGGCGCATGTCGGAAAGGACGGCGTCTTCCTCGTCGATGTTGAGCACGGCGTTCTTGTCGAGCCGTGCTTCGATCGAGCGCTGGATATCGTAGGTTTGCCAGGCGAGCGGCTTGCGGTCGAAGAGTTCGCTTCGGCTGAGGTAATCGGTGAGAAAGCGCAGGTCGTTGCGGTCGTTGTTCCAGTCGGTGTCGTCCTCGCGGCGAGGCCAATTGCCATGCACGAGTTTGCTGATGACGACGGGCGTTCGGCCCTTGGAGAGGAAGAGCAGAGCGAAGGCGGTGTTGATGTTCGGCCAGCGGTCCCAGCCGGCGAGCTTCTGCCACGAGCCGTCGGATTCTTGGCGTTTGACGAGAAACTCGCAGCCTTCGCGATACCAGTCGTGCGCGCCGAAGAAGCGTTGCCCGGACAGGCGACCGGCGCGTTCGATGCCGTAGAGGTGGTAATAGGAACGGCCGGACAGGGTTAAGGAGAAATTCTTATCACGGCTGACCCAGGCGAGGGCCTTGGCGAGAGGTTCGTTTTCGCTGTAGCTGCCACAGCCCTGAAAGCGACCAGGGCTGAGCCATTGCTCGCGGCCGCCGTTGAGCTCCATGCCGGCGATGAGAAGCCCGCACAGCCCGGCGACGGACATGGTGACGCTGGCGCCTTTTTCGTCGTCGGGTCCGTAGTCGTTGGAATAGATCCAGGCGCCGTCTTTGGTTTGCGTGCGCGTGTAGTAGTCGCGGATTTCCTCCCACACGTTGCGCGGGATCTTCGCACCCGCTTGCCGAGCGTGCCAAAGGGCGAGCATGGCGTATTGCGAATTGGAAGCGTCAGAAGCCTGCGTGATATGGCGTTGATCGTAGCCCCAGCCGATGAACTTGTTCGCTTTGTAGACACGCGCATCGAGCAGCCATTGCACGTTGTTGTCAAGCTGCTTGAGGTCCTTGGGATTGCGAGCGTCGGCAAGAGCCATGGTCTGGAGTGCGCGAACGTAGACTTTGCCCGAATCGATCGCGCGGATGTGCTCGAGTCCGATTTTGACAGCGTGCAGCCGGCGTTGTTCGAGCTTGGGGTCGTCGAGAACGCCGTCACATTGGATGAGCGCAAGGACGATGAGCGCGCTGGTTCCGCCGCGATAGACCGATTTCTCGTCGCCTGCCAGTTCTTCCCAGGCACCGTTGCCCTGCTGCCGAGCGACAAGATTGGCGACGCCGCGAGCGATGCCGATCTTCACCTGCTTGACCAGCGGTTCCTGCGGCAACTGGGCGGCGGCGCTGCTGGCGATGGAAAGGATGGCGAAGGTTGCGAGGAAGCGCGACATGGATTTGCCTCCGAATTGCGGAACTGATTCGGGCGCGATGCTCATTCATGATACGATATTGCCGAAATCATCGCAATGCACAACAAATGCAAAGTACGAAGAGCGAAGAGCGAAACAATTCGAATATTTCGCTCTTCGCTCTTCGCTCTTTGCATTTTGGCCCGCGCAATCGATACCATCGCTTCGCTTGTCGTTTCAGTGAGCCTTTGTCAACTATCATGTGATATTTTTCTGGCGTCGCGATGTTTCGATGGCGTAGAATAACGCGGATTTGTGAGCCTTGCGGTTTTTTGTATGGAGCAACGAACGAATCGCCATGTCGTGGACAAGCATACTTTTTGAAGCGATCGATGATGCCGTATTCGTTTACGACGAAGCGGGCAACATCCTTGAGGCGAATCCCGCCGCCTGTCGTCGGCTGGGATATGCGCGCGAAGAGTTGCTGCGCCTTAACACGCGCGACATTGACGACCCGGAGTTCGCCAGTGGGTACGAGTCGCGATTGAATTCGCAGCTACAGACCGGCCAAATGCGCTGCGAAGGCGTGCATCGGTCGAAAGACGGGAAGCGGATTCACGTCGATATTTACACCTCCAAGATTGAGCTTAACGGCATGCCCGCGGTCTTGGCCGTCATGCGCGACATCAGCGCCCGCAAGGAGACTGAAGCGACGCTTGCCAAACAGACGCACCTGTTGCAGTCGATACTCGATAACATGAGCGACGCTATCGTCGTTTCGGATGCGAGCGATCAGATTGTGTTGTTCAACCCGCAGGCCGAGCGCATCTTCGGCCTGGGACTGATCCAGAGTGCGTGCCAGCTTTATCATGCGGACCGCATCACGCGGTTACCCACGTTTCCGACGGCA
This sequence comes from Singulisphaera sp. GP187, assembly GCA_945861245.1. Classification (GTDB taxonomy): domain Bacteria; phylum Planctomycetota; class Planctomycetia; order Gemmatales; family Gemmataceae; genus SIAQ01. Next base: position 33,489 of record CAMAUE010000031.1, on the reverse strand, counting down.
CGCTGCGTGGGCGGCGAATCGTTTGACGCGCTCGAGCTATTCGTTCGGCACGCCGACGCGCCTGCGGGATTGTGGATCAGCGTCGCGGGCAGGCCGTTGCGCGAACGGGACGGGAGCATCAAGGGCGGCGTGATCGTCTGTCACGACATCTCCAACCACAAGCGCAGCGAGCGCCGAGCGCATGTCCAACACGAGGTTGCGCGGGTCATCGCTTCGGGCGAAGGCACCGATCTCGCGCTGGCGCAAATCATGCGATTGCTCTGCGAGGAACTCGATTGTGAAGCTGGTGTATTGTGGCAAACCGAGTCGACGCGCGACCAGTTCCGCCGGCGTTTGGCGTGGCGCCATCCACGCTTTGCCGAAGCGAGCTTCGGCGCCGTCGCCATCGCCTCGGTCTCGTTTGTCGAGCGTGATCTGCCGCCGGCGGTGCGACGCGAAGGGAAGCTGCAAACCGCCAACACGAGCGATGCGCCCTGGGCCACGCTGCCGCGCTGGGTCGCCGCACGACAGGCCGGCCTCCAGACAGTGCTCGCCGTCCCGATCGCCAGCGGCGAGGAAATCATCGGCGTGCTCGAATTTTGGAGCCAAACCTTTCAAGAAGAAGAACCGGCCTTCCTGGATTTGATTCGCTCCGGCGTCAATCAGATTGGCCAATATCTGCATCGTGAGCGTGTCGAAAAGGAACTGCGCGATTCCGAAGCGCTCTACATCTCGCTTGTCGAATCGCTGCCGCAGAACATCTTTCGCAAGGATCAGATGGGCCGGGTGACCTATGCCAACAAACGCTACTGCGAAAGCCTGAACCGCAGCGCGGAACAGTTGCTAGGCAAGACCGATTTCGATCTGTTCCCGGAACATCTCGCAGCCAAATACGTGGCCGACGATCGCGAACTCATGCGTCTGAAGAGCACTCTGGATACCGTCGAGGAACATCGCCTTCCCGATGGCAACCGACTGTTCGTGCATGTCGTCAAAACGCCCGTGTTGGATGCGGACGGCCATGCCATCGGCGTTCAGGGCATCTTCTGGGATGTCACTCAAGAAACGCTGGTCAACGAAGCGATCACCAGCTCCGAGCGCCGCTATCGCCAATTGACCGAAGCGACGATGGACGGCATCATCCTCATCGACGCCGATGGAGCCATCCTGCTCTTCAATCCCGCCGCGGAACGCATGTTCGGCTACATCGCGGCGGAAATACTCGGCGAAAATGCAAGTCGATTAATCCCTGGTGAATTTCAGGACGTCCTCACGATGGGCGTTGGCAAGCCGCTCCGAGCACGCCTGGCGGACTTGATCGGCAAGCCGCACGAATTCCATGCCCGACGTAAGGACGGCAGCGAATTTCCCGTCGAGATCGCCCTCAGCTCGCTCATCGATCCCAATGCGAGCGCTCAACCGTTTCAGGTCCTGGCGGCGATTCGCGATCTCACCGAGCGCAACCGCATGCGGGCCGTCCTTGTGCAGAACGAAAAGCTGGCGTCGATCGGTCTGCTGTCCGCCGGCGTCGCCCACGAGATCAACAATCCGCTGGCGTTCGTCGCCAACAACCTCGTCGTGCTCGAGCGCGAGAACAAGGGCATACTCGCTACGCTCGACTTGTACGAATCATCGCATCCCATCATCAAGGCCGGCGATCCGGTCTTGGCCGACCACATCACCGCGTTACAGCAGGAAATCGACCTCCCCTACATCCGTGCGAATCTGGCCCGCATCGTCAGCCGAACTCGCGACGGCATCGATCGTGTCACGCGCATCGTTCATAGTCTGCGCGGCATGGCCCGCACCGCCGCGCCGCGCAAGCAGGACACGAGCATCACCGATCTCATCAATAGCAGTCTGGAGATTCTGGCCGGGAAATACAAACACCTCGGCATCGTCGTTGAACAGAATCATGACCCGAATCCGGTCGTCTCCTGCGTGTCGACCCAGATCAGCCAGGTGGTCCTGAATCTGCTCGTCAATGCCTTTCAGGCGGTGGAGGCACACCATCCCCAGGGCGGGCAGATCAATATTCTAACCCAACGCATCCAGGACGAGATGTTGATCGAAATCGCCGACAACGGCGGGGGCGTCAAGCCGGAAGCGTTGCCGCGATTGTTCGATCCGTTCTTCACAACGAAGGATGTGGGCGAAGGAACGGGCCTGGGCCTGTCGATCTCGCATTCGATCGTGTCCGCGCATGGCGGGCGCATCGAGGTGGATACGAAAGTCGGCGAGGGCACGCGCTTCCGCGTTTTCCTGCCATTAAAAGAATCAAGGAACCCGCGATGACAATGGTGAAAAAACACACGCTCTTGGTGGTCGATGACGAACCCGATGTCGGCGATTCCGTACACGACCTGCTGCGGAAAGAGTTCGTCGTGCTGCGTGCTCGCAACGCGGAAGACGGCCTGAAGCTGATGCGCGAAAACGAAGTGCACATCATCATGACCGACCAGCGCATGCCGAAGGTGACCGGCGTGGAGCTGTTACGCTCGATTCGCGCGGGCCATCCGCAGGCGATTCGCATGCTGTTTACCGGCTACGCCGACATCGAATCGGTCATCGCGGCAATCAACCAGGGGCATATCTTCAAGTTTCTGAAGAAGCCCTGGCTGCCCGAAGACCTCGAGCAGGCGGTGCGCGAAGCCGCCGCCGAGTACGATCGGATCGTCGAAAGCGCGGACGTGATGGAGAAGCTGCGCAGCGAATTGTACCTGTTGCGCGAACGCATCACGGCATTGGAGCAAGAAGTGGATCGGCTGCGCAAAAAGGCGTGAGTGCTTTCGTATTCCGCTTGCGGCTTAGCGCTCGGAGTATCCCATGCGAGCGCTAAGCCGCAAGCGAAATACCGGGAACTTGATGAGCGCATGCATCATTTCCGCGCCGGCAAATCCCGCGCCGCTTTGACGATGTCCGCGGCGGTCAGGCCGTACTTCGCGAGCAATTCGTCCGGCTTGCCCGATTCCGCGAAGGTGTCGTTGATGCCGACGAAACGCATCGGCACGGGGTGCTGCCTGACCACCGACATCGCCACGGCGCTGCCCAGGCCGCCATGCAACAGGTGCTCCTCCGCGACGACGATTCGGCCTGTCTCCTTGGCGGCGGCGAGAACGGCGGCGTGATCGAGCGGCTTGATTGTGTGCATGTCGAGCACCCGCGCCTGCACGCCGGTTTTTGCCAACTCTTCCGCTGCTTGCAAGACTGGGCCAATCATCAAACCATAAGCGATGATCGTCAAGTCGCTGCCCGCGCGGAGCTGGTTCGCCTTGCCGATCTGAAATTCAAAGTCGCCTTCGTAAACAATCGGCACATTGGGCCGACCGGCACGAAGATAGGCTGGCGTGCGCATCTTGTTCAAGGCTTCGATCGCCTTGAAGGTGGACGGTTCGTCGGCGGGTACGATAACGGTGAAGTTCGGCAGCGAGCAGGCCAGGCCGACATCTTCGATGCCCATCTGCGACGGGCCGTCTTCGCCGATCGAGATGCCCGCGTGCGTGCCGACGACTTTCACGTCGAGACACGGAAACGCGACCGACATGCGCAGCTGATCGTAGGCGTTGCACATCACAAACGCGGCAAAACTCGCCAGCCACGCTCGCTTGCCCGATGACGCCAGGCCGGCGGCGACGCTGACGAGGTTCGACTCGGCAATGCCGACGTTGAAGAAGCGGGTGGGATATTTCTTGCCGAAGAGTTCGGTGCGGGTCGAGTTGCCGACGTCGCCATCGACGACGACGATGTCGGGATTGGTTTCGCCAAGTTGGGCGAGGGCCAGGCCGAATGCTTCGCGTGTTGCTTTGCCGAGTTTCATGAGCACGGTTCCTAAATTAAATCCGAATTATCGCGATTATTGTATGTTCGGGAAAATGAAAAACGAGCCGTTCATTCCCAGACGATGTGATCCCAAATCTTGGCGCGGAGTTTGGCAGTGAGCAGGAGCTGGAGCACCATCATGTAAATCCCATAACCGCTCATTGCCACGCTGACGCCGATAATGACCCAATTCATGAAATCGCCGATTCCCGATCGCAGTGCTCCGCCGAAGAAATGAAGCGCGAGCATGCCAACGAACGGAAGCGACCCGAAGACCCCATTCGTGATCGGTGCGCTAGCGTCGTTGGTCATGCGCATGAACGAGAGCACACTGCACAGGTATCCCATCATCGCCATCCAGGTGGCCAAGTAACAAAGGACCAGGGCACCGAACAGGAGTCCGACGAAGCGTTCCGTTCGTGCGGGATCTTCAAAGAAAGCTCCCGTGTTGGCGACGATCATGATGATGGCGACAAAGAACGTGAACAACCCCAAGGCGATGGAGGAGTAGAGACCGACGCCCGCCTCGGCTTTGGCGGGAACGCGGATGTTCATGAACATGCCGACGACGAACAGGGCCAGCGCGATATGGGCAGTCGCCAAGCCTCCGAATTTCACAACTATGTTGCCCATTCCGATGCCTGACGACGCTAGGCTGACACCTAGTAGGGTGATAACGTAGAGCGCGATCAGCCCGAAGTAGCCAAAGTTGACGATTGCCAGCCCGCTATGACACGTTTTCAGCCCGTACTTGCGAGCGCTCCAGGTGATGTCATCCTCCGGGTCGGCTTCCTCGTCGTCCTCGTCCTCGTCTTCTTCGTCTTCTTCCTTCTGCTTCTTTTTGGCCGCCGGTTTCTTCTTGTCGTCTTTGGTTTCCTTGGCCGGTTTGTCCGGCTTTTTTTTGCGCGGCTTTTCGTCTTCCTCTTCGTCATCATCATCGGGTTTTTTTTTCGCGGGACGTTTGCCGGTGTCCTTGCTGGCGAACTCGGCGTCCATGCGCGGTATTTCGGCGAGGAAAAATTCGAGGCAGCGCGGGCAGGCGACTTCGGAGCCGAGCCTACTCGGATGCACCACGACGGGATGACCAGCGGGACAAACGACGCAGGGATTCATGGGATGCGTTTAACTCTCGAGTTTGGTTTTCCGCTTGCGGCTTAGCGCTCGGAAGATCGCACCCGAGCGCTAAGCCGCAAGCGGAAAACCGGATTACCCAATAATCGCGTACGCCTGCTCCGCTTCGTCTTTCGTCAGCGGCTTGCCGTGATGGTTCGGATCGCTGGCGAGCATCTGGTGGATCGGGTAGCCTTTAACCGTTCGGCAAACGATCGCACTCGGCTTGCCTTTGATATGTTTGGCCTTGTCGAAAGCGATGAGGATTTCGTTCACGTCATGGCCGTTGATTTCTTGGGCGAACCAGCCGAAGGCCTCGAATTTCGGCACAAGTGGCCGCAGGTCGAGCACGTCGGAGGTGGCGCCGGTTTGCTGGTAGCCGTTCTGATCGATGATGCAGACGAGGTTGTCGAGCCGATATTTGGCGGCGGACATGACGGCTTCCCAGATTTGGCCTTCGGCGACTTCGCCATCGCCCGTGAGGACGTAGGTGCGGGCGTCGAAATTGTCGAGCTTGGCGGCGAGGGCGGCACCGACGCCGATCGAGAGGCCCTGGCCAAGCGAACCGGTGGATGCTTCGACGCCGGGCAGCCGACGGTAATTCGGATGGCCTTCGAGCGGGCTGCCGATCTTGCGCAAGGTGGGCAGCAGGTCAGTCGAGAAGTAGCCGGCCTCCGCGAGGATGGCGTACAGCAACGGAGCGGCGTGGCCTTTGGACAGGATGAATTTGTCGCGTCCCGGCGCGGTGGGGTTTTTCGCGTCATAGCGCATCACGCCGCCGAAGTAGAGGGCGGTCACGATATCGGTTGCCGACATCGAACTCGTGGGATGGCCCGAGGCCGCCGCCGTCGTACTCATGACGATATGTCGGCGAATCACCTTGGCCTTGGCCAGCAAATCGGGCAAACTAAGTCGCACGGTCACGTTCGTAGCTCCTGAAAAGGAATCCGATGGAGGTAGTCGTCGCGCGGCGAGCCTAGCCGCGTAAGCGGCAGGTTGACACGAGCCGTCGTCAGTTCAACCTGCCGCTTACGCGGCTAGGCTCGCCGAACCTGCGCCCGTATAAACAAATCGGCGCGGAACCCCGCCGTTGTTGAAGATACGAGTTCGGGCGTTATTCGGGAATGCCGAGCTTTTTCATTCGGCTCACGAACGTGGAGCGGGCGATGCCGAGGATGCGCGCCGCTTCGGACTTGTTGCCGTTGGCCGTCGTCAAAGCTTGCGCCAATTGATCGCGTTCACGCCGATCGCGGTCGGCACGAAAGTCCGCTGCCAGCATCGGATCGGCTTCTGACGCTGGCGCGAAGGTCTCGTCCACGTCCGTCGGGGCTAGCAAAAATTCCGGCGGCATGTCGGTAATCGTCAGTGTCTCTTGCTCTGCCAATACGACCGCCCGCTCGATCGCGTTTTCCAGCTGGCGGACATTGCCTGGCCAGCGTTGCGATTTGAGCAGCATAAGGACATCGTCGTCGATTTGGCGAATTCTCTTGCCCATGCGCTGCGCCGAACGCTGCACGAAGAACAACGCCAACTCGGGCAAGTCCTCAACGCGATCGCGCAACGGCGGCACGATGATCGGGAAGACGTTGAGCCGATAAAACAGATCTTCGCGGAATCGGCCCTGCCGAATCAATACTTCAAGGTTCTGGTGCGTCGCTGCGATGATGCGCACGTTCACGCCAAGCGTATCGCTGGAACCGACGCGTTCGATGGTCTTTTCCTGAATCACGCGCAGGAGCTTTGTTTGCACGTCGAGACTGATATCGCCTATCTCGTCGAGGAAGAGCGTCCCGCGGTCGGCGAGTTCAAATCGGCCAACCTTGTCGCGCAGGGCGCCGGTGAACGCGCCTTTGACGTGGCCAAACAATTCGCTCTCGAGTAGATTCGCGGACAGCGCGGCACAGTGGACTTTTACATACGGCTGGGCGGCGCGGGCGCTGGTTTCATGCACGGCGCGGGCAAGCAACTCTTTGCCTGTCCCGCTCTCACCGCGAAGCAGAACTACGGCATCGGTGACGGCGACCTTGCGCACCAGCGTCAGCAATTGCCTGACCACGGGACTGGAACCCACGATTCCGCCCGCGTCAGGCGTTGGGGCGATCGGATCGGCACCGCGGGGCGTCCGCTCCGAGGCCGGTGCCGGGAGAACGGTCGGTCGCTCGCCCGCCTCGGTCCGCGCGGTCGGCGGAACGGTCGCGACGCCCGAACGACCGCGCAACTGAGTCTGCAACGCCACGATTCGGCGTTGCTGTTCGCCGATCTTCGCAACCTTGGTTTGCAATTCTTGGTTCAACAGCTCGATCGTGCGATGTTTGGCGGCGCTTTCCAGCGCGACAATCGTAATCCGCGCGAAGGCCGACAGCAGGTTCCAATCCTCGGCGCGAAACGGCGTATCCTTCGGGCCGAGCATCAGAAACGCGACCAACTTTCCGTCACTCATCAACGGCTGGGCCACTTCCGCGCCGAGTTCGGATAACTGGCGCTGCGCCGCCGACAGCGGGCCATCCGACGTTGCCGACCCATCGAAGCCCAGGCCGTTACGCATCGCTTCGACGAGTGGGTTTTCCGAGGACAGGGAAGCCGGCGCGGGTGCGGATTCGTCAAGCTTGGCGGCAAGCCGGAAACTCGTCGGTGGATCGTCGCGCAGGTAGATCGAGCCGCGTATCGCTCCCAAGGTCTCGCCGACCGTTACTAACAGGCGCTGGGCCAGAACCGGCGGATCGACCAGCTGCGATACCGCCTGGCTCATCTGCTGTAGCGTTTGATCAATCTGCGACTTGCTTCGCGAAATGCGCCGATCGAGCACGCGTTGGATTCGGCTGCGCGCCGTGTCGAGAATCAGCACGAAAATCAATGCCGTTGTGCTCACCGCCAACGCCGCTGGCAGGGTCGGACCTGACACAAATCGGCTATAGAATAGGGCGCCGACGAAAACCACGGCATAATACAGCAAACCCGCCAGCACCGTGACCAGGACGTAGCCCATGCCCGAATTGACGATCTTGTCGAGCTCCATGAGCCGATAGCGCGTCATGCCAACCGCGAACGCCACCGTCACCATTAGCGAGGCACCGAACATCGGCCAGGTGACGGCGCCTTCGACAAAGCGTTCCGGCGACGCCACGACGATATACAACGACGGCGCAATCGGGAACAACGAGAAAAACACGCCGACCAGGATGCACTTCACCTGATTGCGTTCCATCGTGTTCTGAACCGTGCCCAAACCATGCACCAACGACGCGATGCAGGCGAGGTACCAGAGTAAGGCAAGCCCGAATGTACCATAGATCGCCCACAGCAGATACTGCCTCACCGGTGCGCCAGGGTCAGAGAAACGCACACCGGCGTACAAAACAAACAGCACCGCCAGGTTAATCCCAGCAATGCCATAGATCCCCGCAAGCGTTCGCCTCGGGTATTTCGCCAACAATCCATGCGGGCGCGGGAACGTCAAATAAAAATGCAGATTCACAACCGGCAAGAGCACTCCGCAGGTCATAAACCCAATCAACAGGATCGGATTGACAGCAATGTACGACCAGTGGTATCCTCCAATATACGCCCCCAGCGTGACGACGCAGACGATGTAGAACCGCCGAGCAGATAGATCATCCGGACGCTTCCAATAGACGGCGAAACCGATGACGAAGAGCGCAGCCTTTAAGAACAGCCAAATCAGCGAGGGGACCATTTCCTCAAGCGGATAGCGATAAAGTTCGCACCACAGAGTGTAGCCGCCCGTGCCATCGGGGCGCGTGCAGGCGGCGGCAATGTAATGACGGTCCTCGTCCTCGTCGAAGTAATACCACGAAGGATCGGTCTCCCCGCGAGCGATCTTTCGCTCCAGATTTCCCGGCGAACGAAGCATATCAGACCACGTGCGGATGTTGGGCTCATTGCCCAAGTGTCCAACAGCATCGCCGGACTGCGGTTCGCCCGTGCTTCGATTCGCTAAATATCGGGTGGGTGTGCCCTGAATATTGGGAGTCAACGCGCTGCGAATGCCGATTTGATAGGTGGAACTGACGAAAAACAGCACAAACGTGCCATAACCGACGATGACGATGGCTAGCGCCATCATCAACGCGAACTCCAAACGATTGTGCTCTCGCAAAAATCTAGTCATGGTATTTTGCGAAAAAACGATTGACGAAAAACAACGACGCCATGTTAGCGAGTTTTCGACAGCTAGCGATTGCGTGATTTCGTTAACGAAAATTCGCCAATATTGAGCGCTTCGTAATCATTATGGGCGAAAAAAGGCAAAAGAAAAGCCGATTATCAGGATTGGTATGATTATTGCTTTCATTAATCCCACCTTTTTTTAGGATGTTCATGTGAAAGCTACAGAATCTTGGTCAACGACAATGAACGGCGACCATGGGCTTCTCTCCCATAACTCGCAAGTAGTTCATTTTAACCAATATACCTCGGAATTAAGCTCGCTCGGTCAGGGCAGCCCGATTGTCATGGTCCCTGGTCTTGCCGGTGGGATTGGCCTGTTGGATCCTCTCGCAAAACGAATTGCAGAGCGGTGTCGTGTGTTCACCTATCAGCTACGTGGCGAGAACGATTGCTTTATTCTTCGCCATCCGTTCGATCTGGATGATCTCGTCGATGATCTTGCGGAACTTCTCGACAAGCTGAAGCTCGAACAACCAACGCTTATGGGCGTCTCGTTCGGTGGCGTTATCGCGCTCAAGTTCGCGATCCGCCACCCGTACCGCGTTGGCCGGCTGATCGTGCAAGGTGTAGGTGCACTTTACGAAAGCGGGCTGATTCATCAGATCGCCGGTACGGTCTTGTCTCGCTTTCCATTGCCCAATGATAGCCCGTTCGTCAATCAGTTCTTCAATCTTTTGTTTGGCGGGCGCCAAAAACAGGATGCCTTACGCGACTTCGTCATTCGTCAGGTTTGGCAGACCGACCAGAGCGTGATGGCCCATCGTTTCCGGTTGATTGAAGGCCTCGACCTGCAATCCGATCTCCACCGCATCAAGGCCCCGACCATGATCCTGTCCGGCGATCGCGATGTATTCGTCTCTGCGACGAGTCTCGACGCACTGGTTCGTGGTTTACCCAAAGCAAAGGTTCACCGCTTGCCCGACGCCGGCCATTTGGCGTTCGTCACCAAACCCGATCTGGTCGCTCAGCGCGTTCACTCGTTCTGCGGCGTGTGAGTGGCGAAGCAACCTGCTTTCCGCTTGCGGCTTAGCGCTCGGAAAAATTTCCCATGAGCGCTAAGCCGCAAGCGGGATACAAGCATCCAACCCAGGCGAGAGGGTGCGTATTCGTGGGATTTATTCCTCGATGCGCACCTTTTTTCTTTGCCTACTTTCCCTGCTTTCTGGTATCATACTTTCGTCCCGCCTACCGCAATGATGCCTTGGCCGGGTGAGTTCGACGCTTTTCCGAGCCGCGACCGTAAGGGAGCGGCCGACATAATCCGCACGGCATCCAGTCGGCCGCTCCCTTACGGTCGCGGCTCGGAAATGTTTGGATCGGTTCGGCGTACCTCACCCTTGGGCTAACACTCTTGATCGTCCTCATTAATCGGCCAATAGGCCGGCAGGAATTGGTTTCCGTGAACAAGACACCTTCAGCGGATGTGCCAACGTTTCTCGCCGTGATCGCACGCCAGGTGCGCTGGTTGCGGACATCGCAGTTAGGCTGGCGAATGGCGACGATTGCCGTCGGCGTGTTCGCGCTGGCGTTTGCGTTCGATCTTGTCGTCGGACTGCGCACGTTGTCGTTGCGCGTCATCGTCGGAGGCATGGCGGGAACGCTTGCCGGCGGCGTGTCGATGGCCTGGCTGCAAATTTGGCGCAGCCGGCTCGATCCGGTCGGGCTGGCGCATCTCCTGGAGCAGCGCCATCCTGAACTTGCGGAGCGTCTCGTCACGCTTGTGCAACTGCCGACCGAAACGCCTGTACCGTTCGCGCGCTTTCTCGCTGCGGAAACCGGTCGGCAGCTCTCGAGCGTTAACCCGCAGGACGCCTGTTCGCTCGACGGCGAACGTCAGCGCTGGCTGCGTTCGCTCGGCATTGGGGTCGTTTTGCTGACCGGCCTTTGTTTTTGGCCGGCGTTCACCAGTTTCTCGCAGCGTTGTGCGTTGGCGTGGTTCACGCCGTTGGTCCCATTTGCAATCGAGGTCGCACCGACTGTCTACGCGGTTCGTGGCGGCGAGGGTGTCATTCGGGCCAAGGTCATCCGTCTCGATCCGCACGCGCCGGCGCTCTCAGCGTGCACGCTCTGCCCTGCCGATTCGCTCGAAACGGGCGAGGCGATGACGCAGGTCGGCGACGATCAGTTCACCTTCGTGGTTCCCAGCGTCCGCGAGCCGAGTTCCTGGATCGTGCGGGCCGACGATGTGAAGAGCAACGTGTTTGCGCTCCAACCGATCGATCCGCCGAGTTGGTCAGGCAAGCCGAGTTACACGATGACGCCGCCCAAATATGTCGCAGCGACGGCGGCGCAGCCGACTGAGTTCGAAAGCGCGACGGAGGACGCGAACGCCGTTCTTCAATTCTCTCGGCTGCATTTTTCGCTGCCTCTCGACCGCAAGCCGATTGAGGCGATGCTTGAGATCACATCGATTACCCCAGGCGATGCTCCGATATCGCGGCAAGCGATTGGCGTTACGTTCACCGACAACAGCGTGTCGGGGCAAGCGGAATGGTTGGCGCTGAAGCCTGCCGACTACCGCGTCACGCTGCGGATGACGTTGGAACACGAATTGATAGCTGTGTTGCCGATGGGCGTTTGGCGGATTCACGAGGATCAGGCGCCGCGCCTCGTGCAGCCGTTGACGCTGCGTGGCGTCGATTCGACGGTGCTGTCGCGTGGCGAGTACCGCATTTCGCCACAAGATACGCTAAGGCTGCAAACCGAAATTGCCGATGATGAAGGCCTGGATCAGGTCGAGTTCGAATATCGTTTGAACGATCAGCCGGCGATTACCGTGCCCTGGCTGCGTGCCTCGGGCAAGAAGTCGCTGGTGATCGACGATTGGCTGCCGTTGCCGGATGGCTTGAAAGAAAGCGACCGTGTGCAGTTTCGCATTCGCGTGTCGGACAATCGCGCGTTGCGCCGGGGCGAAGTCGTCAACGCTGCCGGGGCAGTGCATCCCGAGCGCGATTTGTCCTCCAATGTTGCATATGCACCCGCCGCGTTCGGTGGCGAAGACGCTTGGGTGACGTTGCGTGTGAATCGTTCCATTGAGAGCTTCCTCAAGGATCAGGCCGAGGTGCAAGCTCGTGAGATCAAGAACACACTGGAAAGCATCAAGCAGAAGATCAACCAGGAAATCGTTCAGGTGCGCGACGTACAGCGTTCGATCCATCAGCAAGCGGTGCTGACGCCGGCGCAGATTCAGCAGGTGAAGAAGATTCGCACGCTCAACAGCGACATCATTGGCGACCTCTTCAGCGCCGGCGAACGCTTCGCGCGCAATCCCGAACTTGCGGGGTTGGCCGACCGCTTCTTCGGCATTGCCGAGACCGATCTCACCAAGAGTGGCAATGCGCTGGAGCGAGTAGCGGAGACCGAGAAATCGTTCGAGAAAGCCGAGCGCGAATTGCAAACCGCCAACGACGCGCTTCTCAGCGCGCTCAAGAAGCTTGATCAGTTGCAGGATCTGAATAAGTTGCTCGCTCAGGATCGGCTCGATCAGTTTCAGATGGAGAAGCTGGCGAAACGGCAGCAGGAACTCGCCGACCGTTTGGCGAAACTCCTCGCCGAGTCGCCTACGCCGATGCCCATGGGGGATGCCGAGATGACGAAGCGCATCGACGCCTTGCGCGAGGAGCAGGCGAAGATCGCCAACGAGATGGCGAAGCTTGAAAAGGAAAGTCGGCTTGTGCAGGAGTCGCACGCCGTCGCTGAGCAGATGAAAATAAAACAACTTGCTGCCGACGCCAAAGCGCTGGCACAAGAGCAGCGCGAGCAGAGCGAGATTCCGCCCGAGAAGATGTCGCCCGCGATCAAGGAACGCCTGAAGAAGCTGGCCGAACGTCAGGCCGCCTTGGCCGACGACGCCCAGCCATTCGCGAAGAAACATCAAGGCCCGAACCTGAAACCGGCGGACGAGGCGGCGGAGTCGTTGCGCCGACTTCGCATCGAGCCGGCGCTGAATCAGCAAAAAGAACACGAACGCCGTCTGCGCGAATGGCTGGAGAAACTTCTGCCCGGCCAAGCAGTCAATGCGATCCGCGAGCGCGTCATGGAGTTGGCCAAGGAACAGAAACAAATCGCTGCCGATTTGGAGAAACTCGGCGCCGACCTTGGCAACCTGAACGAAGTGATGGTGCGCGATCGGCTCGGCGCGCTCGTCAAGCGCCAGGCCGAACTCGCCGATGCCGTCGCCAAGCTGCCGACAGGTGCCGGCAATTTGCCACAGCGCGATGTCGCTGGCCAGACCGCCCTCAAAGCTGCCCGTGAGTTGGCGGTGAAGGACGCCCTGGCGGCTCATGAGACGATGGAGAAAACGAAACAACTAATCGACGGACTGGCGCAATCGCTGCCCAAATCATTGCCGACGGATCGCAACGACATCAAGGACCCGGTGGTGCGCGACAACATCGACCGCATCGAACGCTTCGAGAAGGTACAACAGGAACTACGTGCCGACACCGAACGCCTGCTTGCCGACTTGACGAAGATGTCGGCGGGCGGCGGCAACGCGATGGAAAAACAAACGGAGAAGTTGGCGGGCGACCTCATGGAACTCGCGCAGAAGGCCACCAGCCCGGAAGCGAAAGCGATGGCGAACGAGTCGGCGAAAACGCTCGATGACGCCAAGAAAGCGATGCAGGCCAGCGACGCGCTCAAAGCCAAGGGCGAGGCCGAGCAAGCCAAAAAGATGGACGCCGACGCCGCGGGCAAACTCGAACTTGCCGTGAAACAACTGCAAAAGATGGTCCAGGAGCAAGCCGGCAAGGACATGCCGAAACCGGGTGCGGAGAAGACGGCGGAGTCGCTGAAGAAAGCCGCCGATGACATGCGCCGCGCCGAAAAGGACCTGCCGACGATGCCCAAGGACGCCGAGATCGCCATGAAGTCCGCTGCCAAGCAACTCATGGAGGCGGCCCAGCAAGCAAGCGAGCAAACCAAACGCAAGAACCCGGTGACGGCCCGTAAGCCTGCCGCCAAGGTGTCGCCCGATCTCGGTCGGCCTGGATTACCGACTCTGCCCAAGGACATCGCCGCCGAACTCATCGACGGCAAGACCTGGGGTGAGCTTCCCGGCGAACTACGCACGCGCATGCTCCAGGACTTCCGCGGTCGTTTCGGCGACGACTACGCCGAGCTGATCCAGCGCTACTTTGAACGCATCGCCGAAACGCCTGGGCGGAAACAGTAATTGTGAGTTTGCGCCTTTTCCGCTTGCTTCTTAGCGCTCGGATGATCCCACATGAGCGCTAAACCGCAAGCGGTGGGATTGGAATATTCATGCGAACGATCCTTGCTTTTCTGATCGTCGGTCTGCTTTCGTCTAGCGTGCGCGCCCAGCCAAGCGCCAAGGATAGGCTCACGGCCAGTGTCGATCGGGCGCTGGTGTTTCTCGCTGCCAAACAGTTGCCTGACGGGAGGTGGGATTCAAACGGACAGAACGACCCCGCCATCACGTCACTGGCGGTGATGGCGTTCCTGTCTGCGGGCCACGTTCCCGGCGAAGGACCGTATCGCGCGAACGTTGAGAAAGGCGTGAAATGGATCTTGTCGCTAATCGATAGGAACGGCATTATCACCACCAACGTCGGCACCGGAGAAATGTATCACCTCGGCATCTGCACGATGATGCTGTGCGAAGTGTCAGCGATGAGCGATGCAAAAACCGCCAAGGAACTTCGGCCCAAACTCGAGGCCTGCGTCAAACGCATTCTCCAGGCCCAGCGTCAGGGCAAAGATCTAAACCGCGGCGGCTGGCGCTATAACGTGGAAGGCGCCGACGCCGACCTCAGCATCACCGGCTGGCAACTGCTGGCCCTACGTGCCGCCCGAAACATCGGCTGCGACGTGCCCGCCGAACGCATCAACATGGCCGTCGAGTTCGTCCTGCAATGTCGAGACCCACGCTCTGGCGCCTTCTGCTACCTGCCAGGCTCCGGCGCCGAGACCAAGGCCTGCACCGGCACGGGCATCCTCGCTCTCGAACTGTGTGGCAAAGATCGTCACCTCTCGCGCGAAGCACTTCAAGCCGGCTCCTATCTCATCAAACATCCGCTCACCAACAACGAACAACACCACTACTACACCACGTACTACGCCTCGCAAGCGATGTTCCAGCTCGGCAACAACTACTGGCTCGCCTTTCGACCCAACCTTCACAAACTGCTACTCGGCAGCCAGCAAAAAGACGGCAGCTGGCTCGATCTCGACGGCCTCGGTCCCACTTTCCCGACCGCCTTGGCCGTGCTCGCCTTGACCGTCGAATATCGGCTGCTGCCCCTCTACCAACGCAACGAAGAAGCGGAAAAAAAGTAGCAGGGCAGAACCTCCAATTCTACCGGCGAGCCGTGCTCCGTAAGGAGCCGGTTGAGTTCTGCGCCGCAAATAGGCCGCTCACATCGAGTGCCTGACGCCATTTGCTCAAAACACGAAAAAACCCACCTTTGTGGGGTGGGTTTCGTGATGGTGAGCTTCGTCTTGAACTATCGAACTTCCGGCAACGACGGCAGGTCGATCAAGTGTTGCGGTCGGCCTGTCGGGTCATTGATGTTGACGACATCTGGGTTGATGCCGAGGTTGCGGTAGACGGTGGCGATGACTTCTCCGGAGTATACCGGGCGTTGGGCAGCGATCTCGCCGAGACGGTTCGTCGCACCGATGACCTGGCCTGTCCGCATGCCGCCGCCGATCATTACGCAGCTGCTGACCGGTGCCCAGTGATCGCGGCCAGCGCCGTTGTTGATTCGCGGGGTTCGGCCGAATTCGCCCCAGACGACGATGGTTGTGTCGTTGAGCATGCCGCGCGTGTCGAGGTCCTCGACGAGAGCGCTCAAGCACTGGTCGAGTTTGCCGCCGTGATCGCGGACGAGGTTGAAGTTCTGCCCGTGGCTATCCCAGCGTCCGAAGGTGAGCGTGACGCAACGGACGCCGGCTTCGACGAGCCGACGCGCGACGAGGAACTGGTCGTTTACGGTTGGAGCACCGTCGAACTGGTACTGGTACGGTCGCCCATCGCCATAGCGTTCACGAACCGCTTGTGGTTCGCGCGAGACATCGAGTGCGTCGAGAAGTCGGCTGGAAGTCAATACGCCGAGCGCGCGTTGTTGAGCGGCATCAAGGCCCTGGATCGCGCCGGAGATATCGATCTCCCGGCGAAGCGAGTCGAAGCTTCGCATCAGGCGACGGCGGTCGTCGAGTTGATCGACGGAGATGCCGTTGAGTCGCATGTTCGCCATGCCGGGGCCATCAGGACGGAACGGCGCGTGCGACGGGCCGACGAAACCGGTTTGACCGGAATCGGACCAGGGGCGATGCTGTGTCGCCGCTGTCAAGCCGACGAAAGGCGGAACCGACGGATGGGCCGGGCCAAGCACTTTGGAAAGCGCCGCCCCGACGCTAGGCCGGCCACCCAACGGTTGCAGTGAATTGTGAGGCCAACCGGTCAAGCACTGAATACCATCGTGGCGGTCGGCACAACCGGTGATCGAACGGATGACGACGCACTTGTCCATGACCCGGGCCATGCGCGGGAAGACTTCGCAGATTTGGATGCCGTTGACGTTGGTCTGGATCGGCTGGAATTCGCCGCGAATTTCCATCGGCGCTTCCATCTTGAGGTCCCACATATCTTGATGCGGGGGCCCGCCGCCGAGGTAGACGTTGATGACGGCTCGATGCGAAGTTGTCGCGCCTTCGTTGGCTTCGGCACGGTAGATGTCGGCAAGGGACAGCGTGGTCGCGCCCATGGCGAAAGCGCCAATCTTCAAAAATCCACGGCGGGTGACGCCGTCGCAATACCGCGATGACGGACCGGATACGTTCAGCATGGTGGGAACCTTTCGGCGATTCAGGTAGGATGCCGGCACTACTCGCGCGACTCGTCAAGCGGAAAGCGATACCCCCCATGTCCGCCCGTGAACGTAACTCTTGCGCAGCTGATGCCGAATGTGGTATCAATCAAAAATTTACACGTGCGTACAGGATCTGTCAAGCAGAATCTGGCGCGGATGGTCAATTTTCCGATATTCCACTTGCCGCTTTGCGCTCGCATGGATGATCTGGACGCTAAGCCGCAAGCGGAAAACCTCAAATTCACTCCGCGCCGTTGTCGATTGACGCGGTCGAATCACGTTCTGTGGGGCCAGTCTGGCTGTGCAAATCGATGATGCAGCCGAGTATAACAGAGCCTTGCGAGTCGTGCGTTCCGAGGCTGAAGAGGCAGCGTAAATGCCTCGCTTAAGCTTCAGCCTCCGCCGGGAAATCGACTTTTGATGGGCGAGTCAATGTTGATGCACCCCTCAAAATGCTTACGCCCCGTCTATGACCTTGAACGGCTAGACTTGTCCGATTTATTGACCGGTGGCGCAGACCTTCCTGTCTGTGCCACCGATGCGACAATTCAAACTGCGCGAAGTATATGGTGGAAAATTGAGATAGACAACTCACCGCACGGCTAATTCAACCGGGCAGGCGTGCATTTCCAGGCATTCCGCCAATTTGGAATGGCAGGCAGTGCAGCCATCGCCAGCTCCCGTGATTTGCTTTACTTCGCGAATTGTGCGCAATTCAAGCTGCGTGATCATGCGAACGACTTGTGCTTCTGTCACGTGCAAACATCGGCAGACGATCTTTTCATCGCAGCATTCGCTCGCCAGGAATTCGCAAGTTGTATCCATCGAAGCACCGTAACATGCTTGTTGAGACGGCATCTCAACAGAATCTTACGCTAGCGAATGGCGCATGTCAAGGATATGTTGCAAAAATTGCGTATCCGTATTCCGTTTGCGGCTTAGCGCTCGGAAATTCCCACGAGAGCGCTAAGCCGCAAGCGGCAGTTCCGCGGTCTCACTCCAGCGACCGCCAATCATCGAACGGGTTGACGACCTTGCGGCTCGCTTCGTAGTGGTGCAACGTCATCCAGCTGAACGCACGCTGGGCGGGGTTGGCCGGGTCCGGCTCGGGCAACGCTTCGCCGTCGGCCTCGGCGTAGATGGTGCGGACAACGTTCACCTTGTGCTTTGCCGGCGGTTCGAGATCGTACCCGCTGCCGCGCGTTTGTAGGAACCAGGTGTTGTCGCGAAAACCCGCCAGGAAGCGTTCCGTGGCCTTGGCGATTAGCTTCTTCTTGGCGGACTCGTTCAGTGTTTCGTCTTTGCCGATCTTCGCGATCAACAGCTGCGTTTCGGACACGTCGAAGCACACCCAGCCATAGGGCGGGATGAACGCTTCCAGCTTGCAATGCGACGGCGACGGCTTTGGCGTCGGGTTGATGCCATAGACCATGCGTGTCGGGTAGCCGAGGTTTCGGCCTAGCGCTGTACACAGACTGTGATAATCGCTGCAATGGCCGATCTTCTTGTCGAGGGCATGCACCGCGCTGGCCTGGAGCGAACATTCGACGTGACTGTATTTCATCGTGCGTTGCACCCAGTCGAAAATCTTGCTGAGGTCTTGCGAGGCGTTCGTTCTCTCCGAGACGATCGATGTCGCAACCTTGGCGAAGCGTTCGTCGAGCGGAATCAACGGCTCGCCGCGAAGGTACGGCCCGAACGACGCGGGCCATTTGGCGATGGCCGGGACTTTGGCGGTATCAATGTTCCAGCGCACTTCGTGAGTTTTGATTGTGAACTGGTGGCGCACCATCTGAGCGCCCTGCGGATTGTGAAACTCGAAATAGGCGAAGCGATTGCCATACAACGGCTCCATGCCGACCTTCGCTTCCAGCTTCATCGGGAACGTCGAGAACTTGCTACCGGTTACTTCCTGGATCGTATCCGACGGTGGGATCGGCATCCAAATCTTGAGCACCTTGCACTTGTACGGCGGTGTGACAACGGCCGACAAATCGACGTTGAAGCTGACCGAACTCGACTTCACACCCTGGTATGGCAAGTTCGGATCGAGTTTCATTTGCCCATGCGCGAACGCCGGGACCGTCAGCAACAATGGGATTGCGTAGGCGGGAAAACGAAACATGCGTGTGCCTCAAGAAAAAATGAAAGCCCAAGGGTGAGGTACTCCGAACCCTTGGCATGAGCGCCCAACATCCCAGAGGTTCGGGGTACCTCACCTCTGGGCTTCCGGCGGCGATCGCAATACGCCATCGTACAAACCGCCGCCGATCAATGCGCCGACTATCGGGGCGATGATATAGACGGTAAAGAACCCCCGGCCATTCGGACCGGGAATCGCGATTTCGCCCCAACCTGCGAGCATCGCAAACAGACGTGGCCCAAAGTCGCGGGCCGGGTTGAAGCACGCTTGCGTAAGCGGCCCGAACACCGAGATCAGAATCGCCACGGTCAAGCCGATGAACAACGGCGCGATGCGTCCGCCAGGCCCAGCGGCGTTGCGCTCGTCCGTGACGGCGAAGACGACGAGCGCCAGCATCAACGTGCCCAACATCTCGGCGAAAAACGCCGCCGCTTCGCTGACAAGGGCACCGTGTTTCTCGGCAGCGCGAGCGTCGGTTCGCCAGGTCGATTCCATGCGGCCCGGATTCGGATAATATTCGCCATAGCACATCGCGGTCATTTCGCTACCCGGTTTGCCTCGTTCAAGGCCGAGATCGTGTTCCTTGGCAGCGAGGAACGGCTCAAAAAGCACGAATAGCGCTGCCGCCGCCAGCATCGCGCCAGCGAATTGGCTGACGATATACGGCACGACAAGCGCTTTGGGAAAGCCGCGCCAACAGGCGAAGGCGAGCGTCATCGCCGGGTTGATGTGGGCGCCGGAGACATTCCCGACGGTGTAAATCGTGACCGCGATGGCGATACCCCAAACGATGGCGACCTGCCAAAGTCCGCTTTGAGCGCCGGTCAACACCGCCGCATGCACCGCGCCGCAGCCGAACAGTACCAACATAAAGGTGCCGAGCAATTCGCCGAAACAACGAATAGGCACGCAGCGCGATTCCATGAGGTTCCCTCGTCGATTGATATTCTTATGTTCGTTTGAACGTTTGACAAAATTTAGCATTCGTTTACGTTTAGCGCTCGCGGAACCACTCGGCGGTGAGGCATCCAACGAGCGCTAAACGTAAACCATTGGCGTCATTTCTTGCCAAGCTGCAGTCGGCAGCAGCCCAGTTCGAGCACGTCGTTCTCGGCGAGAACCTCAGCCGACAGCGAGTAGAACGCGAACTTGCCTTGCTTTTTGACCGCGACGAGGCCGGCGTGTTTGAGGGTTTGCAGATGGTGCGAGACATTGGCGATCTCCGCATCGAGAACGTCCGCGATGGCACCGACATGCATCGGGCCGAGCTGAAGACATTGAATAATCTTGAGCCGTTCCGGATCGCCGATCGCTTTGAGGCTGATGGCACACTTGGAAGATTGCAGCTGGTCTTTCATGACAGTTATCCGATGCGCGGGGAGGAGCTATCGTCTATCTTATTGTTTCATTCCGTTGAGGTGTGTGAGATTGCCGCTTGCGGCTTAGCGCTCAACAGGGCGCCATGCGAGCGCTAAGCCGCAAGCGGCAAAACGAAACCCGACGCCGTATCGCTCGCGGGCCATATAACGTACTCCGCGAGACATCTGCTTACTAACATGGACAAGGAGCGAACATGAAGCGAATATCGGCTTTTGTATTGGCACTCTGTTTCATCCCCGCCGCCAGCGTTGCTGCTGGCGACAAACTACCCAAACCGATGGCGACAGGGCTGAAGATGCCCGAATCGGTCGTCGTCGGCTCGGACGGACGCATCTACGTGACCGAGATCGGCGAGTTCGGCAAAGACGGCGATGGCCGCGTCGTTGTCATCGATAAAGGTAAAATCGTGCCGTTCGCGAGCGGGCTTGACGATCCCAAAGGCATCGTGCGTTGGCTGAATTTTCTTTATGTCGCCGACAATAAGCGCGTCGTGAAGATTGATATGAAGGGCAAAGTCGAAGTCATCGCCGCCGAGAAGGCGTTCCCTGTCGCACCGTTGTTCCTCAACGACATCGCAGTTGACGAAGAAGGCACGCTGTACGTCTCCGATTCCGGCGATCTCAAGGGCAACGCCGGCGTCGTCTTTCGCATCCCGCAGAAAGGCAAGATCACCGTCGTCACCGATGGCAAACGCAACCCCGCCGTCAAAACGCCCAACGGTCTCGTGCTCGACGGCAAGTCGTTCCTGCTCACGCTCGATTTCACTTCGGGCGAATTGCTGCGCGTCAAAATCGCCGACGGCACGAGCGAGAAAATCGCCGACGGGTTCGACGGCGGCGATGGCCTGGCCTGGGACCATTACGGCCGACTCTACATCACCAGTTGGAAGACCGGCAAAGCCTGGGTCATCGGTCGTCCCGGCGACGCGCCGAAGCTGATCGCCGAGGGCTTTGAATCCGCCGCCGACCTGTGTCTCGATCCGACGGGCAAATTCATGCTGATTCCCGACATGAAGGCCGGCACGCTGACCGCCCTTCCCGCGAAGGTTCCCGGCGAGGTGCTCGACCTCAGCCCGCTGCCGTTGAAGACGGTCGTCGCGTTTCCCGATCTGAAGTTCACCGGTTGGTCCGCCGAGACGCCGCAAGGCAAACTCATCCCGCAACGCCCGATCGCCCTCACTCACGCGGGCGATGGAACGAACCGCATCTTCCTCGCCACCCAGCACGGCGTCATCCACGCCTTCGCCAATGATCCTAAAGTGAAAACGACCGAAGTATTCCTCGACATAGAGAAGAAAGTCGTCTATGTAGACAAACAAAACGAAGAAGGTCTGCTCGGTTTGGCGTTTCATCCGAACTACAAAAAGAACGGCGAGTTCTTCGTCCTCTACACGATCCAAGGCGTCAAGCAAACCAACGTCCTGTCGCGCTTCAAAGTCAGCAAGGACAACCCGAACAAAGCCGACCCCGCCTCCGAGGAGGAGCTACTGCGCATCACTCGCCCGTACTGGAACCACGACGGCGGCACAATCTGCTTCGGGCCCGACGGATACCTTTACCTGGCCGTCGGTGACGGCGGCGCTGCCAATGATCCGCACCGTAACGGCCAAAACCTCAAGACGATGCTCGGCAAAGTCCTCCGCATCGATGTCGATCGCAAGGACCCTGGCAAGGCCTACGCCATCCCCAAGGACAATCCCTTCGTCGACGACGCCAAAGCGCTGCCCGAAATCTACGCGTATGGCTTCCGCAACATCTGGCGCATGGCGTTCGATCGCAAGACCGGCCAACTCTGGGCCGGCGATGTAGGGCAAAACCTGTACGAAGAAATAAATATCGTCAAGAAAGGCGGCAACTACGGCTGGAGCCTCCGCGAAGGCCTGCATCCTTTCAGCATCGACGGCGTCGGACCCCGCAAGGACCTCATCGAACCGATCTGGGAGTACCATCACGACGTCGGTAAATCGATCACCGGCGGCCTCGTCTATCGCGGCAAGGCTCTGCCCGAGCTCGATGGCATGTACGTTTACGCCGACTACATCACCGGCAGCATCTGGGCCTTAAAGTACGATGATGCCCAACAACGCGTCGTCGCCAATCGCCGAATCCAGGGGGCGAGCAACATCATCCTTAGCTTCGGCGACGACGAGCAAGGCGAGGCCTATTTCTTGACCGTGACGACGACCGGGAAAGGAATCCTGAAATTTGCGCGGTGAGGACCGAATTTCCGCTTGCGGCTTAGCGATCACGTCTGGTCACGCGAGCGCTAAGCCGCAAGCGGATTTACTGCGGCGCCGACGTGATATCGGTCGAAGTCGGCTGCGACCATTTCAGCGGCGGCGGGAGGTCGTCGCCGACGTCGAAGTCGCGAAGCCTTTCCAGCGGCGATTCCAACTCTGGAAACACTTGGCGGTAGGCAGCCATCGTCATCGCCATGCTGACCGGCATGAAGAAGAAGACGCCGACATAGCACGCCAGCAAGCTGAGCAAGCTGAGAAACATGATCAGAATCACCAACGCCAGCACGCCGAAAAAGTTACCCAGGAACGCGCGGACACTGAGCACGACCGCGTCCCACCCGGATAGCTCACGGTCCACGATTCAAGGGAAACACGAAGAGAAAGACGGCGTGAAGCACTGTCGAGGTAACCAGGATCGATACGTACATGATGGCAAAGAGGCTCATCATGTAGTAACCAAACTCGTCCCCAGGAGGCACGCCGCGCTGTTGTGGGCCAAAGGCGGCGATGCCCGCAAACATCCCAAAAAAGAAGAGGATGTATGTCGCAACCAATATCACAATCATCGGCACCATAATAAACAGCGCCGCCACGAAGCTGGGTAAGAAGTAATCGAACCCCTTAAACAACATGCCGAAATCGATGGGCAAGCCACGCTCCGCTCGCAATAAACACAAGTGGATGCCGCACATCATCGGCCCCATGAGGATACCCATCGGCCCCATGCCCGCGATTAGCGAGCCGACAAAGCAGATGCCGAGAAACAGCCAATAGTTCGGCTTTATAATGCGCCAGCCCTCGCTAAGGCAGACCATCGGTTGCACGGCGCGGCGGCGGAATTTGGTTCGGTCGTCGTCCATTTGGGTCTCGATTGTGGAGCGTCCGATAAGAGTGCCTTGGCGAGCCTAGCCGCGTAAGCGGCAGGTTGACGCGCCAGCCAACCTGCCGCTTACGCGGCTAGGCTCGCCAAAGTCTCATTACTTGCAGCGCGACCGATCGTGGAATTCATCCTGTCAATAATCTTACGGGGAAGGCCGACAGCCCGCCCGAAGTAGCAGGATCGTCCAGCAAGCGGTACAATAAGTCATCTATCGTCGCTCCTGGGAAATGTCGCATGAAAAAACGCTACTCGATGAACGCCGGCCGAACTACCAAGCAAGGCCAGCACATCAACATCGGCAAGGACGGAGCCGAGTATATCGCGATTGTGACGACGATCACGATGAATGCCGATGATATGAAGGCGGAAGGCATCGCGAACAACACGCAGGTGCTGGTCCGCTCGGAGATGGGCGAAGCGGTGTTCCTGTGCAAGGAAGGCAAACTGCCCGCCGGCATGATCTTCGTGCCGTACGGCCCGCCCACTTGTAAACTCATGGGCCAAACGACGGATGGCACGGGCATGCCAACGTCGAAGGGCTGGGAAGTCGAAATCGAACCGATTGTTTGATTTCTCGGCTTGCCGTTTAGCGCTCGCAGGTCGCCGCGCGAGCGCTAAACAATTAACGAAATATGGAGACTCACATGACGACGACGCACGATCCCCAAACCCCAGACAATCCGACCGCGCTGACCGACACCGTCGGCACCGGACCGGCATCCGCCTGGGAAGAGATCGCCCCCGGCCGATTCATGCCGCGGCGAGTGCGCGGCAGCTGCCAGGGCCGAGCGCTGGGCTGAACATTCTTCGTGCCGCCCGGTTCGGGCGGGAGCGAAAAGGGAAAGGATGAGGGAACAACAGGCGAGGGACGCATCAATTGAATTCGTCGCTCTGAAATTGGATGCCGTATGATAATATGGAAATTAAGTTCTTCATCGATCCCGAGACGGGCCAACCGCACATCCTCGGTCCGGTGTGTCTGAAGCGGAAGTGCGGGAGCTTTTGGCTCGGCCTGGGCTGCTTCTCAAAGGCCGCAACGACTCTCGAATAGCTCTGGGCCAAACGAGGGCCGGCCGATTTTTGAAAGTGGTTTATTTGCCGCGAAAGGAAGGCGAAGGCATATTCGTCATTACTGCATATGAGTTGCGAGGCAAAGAATTGAAGGCCTATCGTCGTCGATCGAGGAGAAAGCAATGAAACCTAAAGTCAACCAAGATTTCCCGCGGGGATGGAACGAAAAGAAAGTTCGTGCCGTGATTGCGCATTACGACCAACAAACGGACGAGGAAGCGGCGGAGGAAATCGAGTCCGCACCGGAGGCGGGGGGCGATACCTGGCTTGCCGTGCCCGCCGAACTCGTCCAGATCGTCACGCGATTGATTGAAGATCACGAGCGGAAATCCGAGTCGGCTCGGCCAAGTGGTCGCACCCAAAAAACGCGCCAGAGCAAGACGAGTAGATAACGCATGCGAGGCTCGAATGTTAAGCCGCCAACCAAAAACCCCAACAATCGAGATCGTCGACCGCCAAATGGCCGCCATCCTGCGCGACAAAACCGAAGCGGAGCGGCTTAACATCGCCTGGGGGATGTGGCGCTCGGCTCGAATTCTTTTGTGGAATATTCTGAGAAGTGAGCACCGCGACTGGTCGGAGGAGCAAATTCGACGGGAAGTCGCACGGAGGTTGTCTCATGGAGCATGTTGACCTTCTGCGTTATTCATGCCAGGCCCTGGAGAAACTGAACGTCACCTACATCGTCACAGGATCGACGGCCACCATCGCCTATGGCGAACCTCGCTTCACGAATGATATCGATATCGTCGTTGATCTGCCTTCGGAAAAAGTATCGGCGTTTTGTGCCGCGTTTCCACTCGGCGAGTTTTATTTGAGCGAGGAAGCGGTTCGAACGGCAGTTCGGACGAAACATCAATTTAACGTGCTGCTCCCCGCATCGGGATTGAAGATCGATTTTATCCTGTTTACGGAGTCAGAGTTTGACCAAGCACGCCGGAAGCGTGGCCGAAACCTGGAAGGCCTTTCGGACCAACGGATTACCTTTGCCTCGCCCGAGGATGTCATCATCAAGAAAATGCTCTACTACCGCGAAGGCGGCTCGGAAAAACACCTTCGCGACATCGCCGGCGTGGTCCGCATTCAAGGTGACAAGCTCGATATTGGCTACATCGAATCATGGACTACACGGTTTGGCCTGGACGATATTTGGCAGATGATTCGCGAGGCTGAAAAAGCAACGTGAACGATTCGTCTGATTCCATTTACACTCTCTGATTCATCCCTCATCCTTCATCCTTCATCCTTCTGAGTTTATTATGACCCTTACCATCGTCAAAAACGCCACCTGCACTTTCTGCGGCTGTGTCTGCGATGACATCGAACTGCATGCCGACGGCGTGCGCATCACCGAGACGAAACGCGCGTGCAGCCTCGGCGAAAGCTGGTTCAAGAACCACACCGCCGAACGGCTCTATCCCGACGCGCTGATCGACGGACATCCCGCGACGGTGGACGACGCCATCGAGGCCGCCGCCGACTACCTGCTCGACGCCCACATGCCGCTTGTGTACGGGCTGAGCAACGTCACCTGCGAAGCCCAGCGCGAGGCGGTGCACCTTACCGAACTGATCGGAGGCGTGGTTGACAGCCACACCTCCCTCTGACACGGGCCAACCGAAATCGCCGCCCAGTTGGGCGGTAAAGTCACCTGCACGCTTGGCGAGGTCAAGAACCGCGCCGACTTCATGATCTATTGGGGCGGGAACCCGGCTGAATGCCATCCACGCCATTTCACCAAATACTCGCTCACCCAAAAAGGCAAGTTCACGCCCAATGGCCGCAAGGACCGCACCATGGTCCTCGTCGATATCCGCGAGACACCCAGCGGCAAAGCGGCAGACGTGTTTCTCCAAGTCCGCCCGGGCAAGGACTTCGAAGTCATCACCGCCCTGCGAGCGCTCGTCAAGAACCAGACGATCCGCCCCGAAGCGATCGCCGACACCGGATTGACACTCGAACAGCTTAACGACCTCGTCAAGATGATGAAGGAGGCACGTTTCGGCGTCATCTTCTTCGGCATGGGTTTGTCGATGACCCGTGGCAAGCACATGAACTCCGCCGCGATCCTCATGCTCGCCGCCGAGATGAACGCGTTCACCAAGTTCGTGGCCATGCCGATGCGTGGGCATGGCAACGTCACCGGCGCCGATGTTGTCCTGCGCTACACGACGGGCTACCCGTTCGGCGTCAATCTGTGCCGAGGCTATCCGCGATTCAACCCCGGCGAGTTCTCGACGGTAGACCTGCTCGTGCGTGGCGACATCGACGCTTGCCTGGTGCTCGGTGCCGACCCCGGCGCGACGATGCCCCAGCCAGCGATCGACCACTTGGCGAAAGTCCCGACGATCGTGCTCGACCCAAAAGTGACGCACACAAGCCGACTGGCCCGCGTGCACATCACCACCGCGGTGACCGGCGTCAGTGCAGGTGGCACCGCCTATCGCATGGACGAAATCCCGCTGCCCTTACGCCCTGCGTTGAAGTCGCCATACCCGACCGATGAGGATGTCGTCCGCCGCATCAAGGAAGCCGTGAAACGCCGTCCCGCGTGGCTGCCGATGTTGAAGGAGACGGTGATTGTGTGAGGTGATTGCTTACTACTTTTTCATTACCACGCGCTTGCCGCCTGGCAGCGGACGCCAGATGATGGATGATGAGCGACAATTATTTTTGTGTCTAACGACAATTATCGGAATGACGCAAGTCGTCGCAGCGTGGCAATGCTTTTCTCGTCCAGTACGCCCTCAGCTAGCGGCGCAGGGCGTACTGGACGAGAAAAGCATGCTGGGAGTTAAGGCGAGTCGGTAATTGTCGCTGACCGGAAAAATAGTTGTCGCCAATCGCTCCAAGAGACGACGTTCGTATTCTGCTTGCGGCATAAGACTGGTCGTTGAAGTCACGCGACGATATGGCCGACCATTGTAGTACGGCGCCTGCGGGCCGGGCGAGACCTCCAATACCAGAACTTCGCGCGTCGCTTCAACTGGGACACGTGATTGCATCACCGTGGCCGGTGGGTCCAGCTTCACAATCTCTCTGGCGACCTCCTGGAGAGTGGCATCCGAGATGACCTGTCCTCTGATTGTTCCGGCTTCAGTGACGCCAAAAAACACTTGCCCGCCCAAGCCATTGAGGAAAGCGCAGAGGGATTCGATGCCGCCCTTGAGTTCTCCGGTAGTCTTCTTGAACTCTCGCTGGTCGGATTCGCCCAGGGCAACAATCGTGCGTAGGGTCTCAAGGTTCATGATAGATCAATCTCTCCGCGTGATGGCATCCTGGGAATCGTCGTCGGCTATTTTACGGCGATCCCCAGAGGGCTCAACGTTTGCTCACGAATAAACACTTGCGGCTGATCGTTGGCTCTTTCCGATCAATGGCAAGCCGGTGGTACTCTCAACTCGGCACTTGGCCGCTCAATTGCCGAAAACCTGGCAGAGCACCTGCCGTTGCTGGTGCGGGAATAGGTGTCGGTAGCGACGGCGCTGGGCCTCGGTCTGGTGGCCCATGAACTCGTCGATGAACCGCTGATCCACGCCCTTGGCGGCGAGGTTCGAAGCGAAGGAGTGCCGCAAAACATGCCAGCCTCGTAACACGGCCCATTTCGATCCATGAACGGTGAGGACAAAATGCGTTCCTGCGTCGTCGGCTGTGATCGGAATAGCAACCTCACCCTCCATTGGGCGATGTCCCGTTTTTTGCTCTTGGCAAAAAACGTATCGCCCGCCGGGATGGCCGACGCGGAACCATTCGAGGAAAACTTGCTCAAGGAATGGAGTCAGAGGCACACGGCGGGTTGTGCGTTGCCCTTTGACTCGTTTTCGTTCGTGAATCAGAATCGTTTTTTGCTGAAAGTCGATGTCGTCCATGTTCATACGAACCAGCTCACTTCGGCGAGCCCGGGTGTGTGCCGCTGCGACGCACATGGGATACATCCATTGCCGAGAGCCGTGGGATTTCACATGAGCGAGAAACTCGTCGATCTGCTGAAGATCGAGAAATAAGCAATCCCAGTTCCGCTTTGTTTCCTCGGCGGATAGGCCGCCGCGGCCTACGCGACGGTCGATTTCCTCCCAGGTCATGAACGGTTGCTTGTCTTCCCCCTTGGGGAAGCGAGGTCCGCGGTTCGGAAAACTGCCGGTCAGTAGCCCGGTCTGAACCGCCCAGTTGTAGCACGCTTGGAATGTGGCCAGCTCCTTCTGAAGCGTAACGCAGCTCAGAGGAATCGATTTCTTGCCCTTCCGGCGAACGCGCGTGTCGATGTAGTCCTGCAAATCGGCAGTTACGAGGTTTTGGAGGATCAGGTTGTTGCCGAACTTGCGGAGCACGTGATTGAGATGCATGCGAAAAATTTCGAGCGAATTGGCTTCGACCGAACCGTGGCTGATTGCGGCAAGGTATCGGTCAACGATTTCGGGGAGGGTCTTCGGTTGGACGTGCGAAGCCTTGGGCGAGGACGATAGCTTGCCATCGGAAAGCAGGAACGTCATGATGTCGCCGGTGGGCAGCAGTTCGAGGCGTCCGCGTTCCAGGAGAGCGACATTCTCCTCGAAGCGGAGTAGAATCGCGTCAGCGGATTTTGAGTCGGTGATGGGAAGCGATTTTCGCTTCTTCTTTTCGCCCCAGCGGAAGCAGATTTTGAAGTGACCGGAGGACGGATGTTTTTCGAGCCACGCCATGAGAAGGACCTCGCAAGGACGCATTGAGGGTACGCCCTGGGCCGCGTCAGCGCCCAGCGACGTAACTCCAACGCAACCTCGCGATTGCCCTCCATTTGCCCGCCGCCGAAAGGCCGGTGGACGATTTCGGAGAACAACGATTTGCCGTAAGTGCCGAACTGCTAGAATGATCGAAGCAGTCGGCTTTTCTGCAACACTCTCCAGGCAACTAGCCGTTGCACTTGACCGGACCGGCATTACAGGTTTTTTGATATAATGTTCCTTGCAGCCGGCCCGGCAAGCGAACGCAATCATTAGGCAAAAGAACTCGGTGGGGCGAAGAGCAACGGCCGGAACCAAGGCAGGGATGCAATCAATGGAGAAATGTGCTTCCAACGAACAACTTGAGCTCCTCATCACCAACAAGCTCACCCCCGCCGACCAGGCTATGGTCGGCACTCATGTGCAGGGCTGTACCACCTGCCAGCAGGTAGTGGCGTCATTAAGCCCACACCAACCGACAGCGAATTACGCGCCGCCCGCCGACGCGCCGGACACAGTAGCAGACGATGCGAAACTGCCCGACGAATTGCGGAATCACCCTCGCTATCGCGTCGTAGGGGTGCTTGGCCGCGGCGGCATGGGCACCGTCTACAAGGCCGAACATCGGTTGTTGGAACGGCCGGTCGTGTTGAAGGTCATCCGACCCGAGCTGGTCGCTCAGCCCAATGTGGTACAGCGCTTTCAGCGCGAGGCTCGCCTGGCCGCCCGTCTGATGCACCCCAACGTCGTCACCGTGTACGAAGCGGAGGAATACGGCTCAACGCAAATGCTGGTGATGGAGTTCATCGAGGGGGTATGCCTCGCCCAGCTGGTGGCGGATCGCGGCCTATTGCCGGTGGCCGAGGCGTGTGAATTGATCCGCCAAGTTGCGATTGGTCTGGAGTATATCCACACGCAGGGGCTAGTTCACCGCGATATCAAGCCACACAATTTGCTGATATCCTCGACGGGTCAAGTAAAGATTCTCGACCTTGGGTTGGCAACACTGAAGGGAAGTCAGAAATCGACGGAGGGCGAGCTGACGGCTGATCATCAATTCCTGGGCACGGTGGACTACGCGGCGCCAGAACAATGGGAGAGCAGCCGCGACGTGGACATCCGGGCTGACATCTACAGCCTGGGTTGCACGCTTTATTACTTGCTGACCGGGCAAACGCCCTTCCCCAACACAAAGTACAGCACGCTGATGCAACAGATGTGGGCGCACTGCCAGGCGCCGCTGCCGCTGATTCTCGAGTTGCGGCCCGATTTGCCCAAGGAAATTGCCGCGATTCTGGCGCAGATGCTCGCGAAGAACAAAGAGGAACGATTCGCCCGCCCCGAGGAGGTCGCCGCCGCCCTGGCGCCGTTTGCCCAGGGCTGCAGTCTGGCCGAGTTTGTGCGCACCACGCGCCGGACGACAACCTCCAAAATGGACCTGACGCGCGCCTCTTCCGCGCGTGATGCCCAATGGGTGACTCCTGGCTCATCCCAGCAGCCCGTGTCACGGCGCAAGTTGGTCGTTGGCGGAGCTATCTTCGGCACGCTGCTTCTGGCGGGTACCCTGGCCTTTGTCTTTAACCCCTGGCGCGACGGTTTCGACCCCGTGACGCCGATCAAGATTGGCGTACTCCACTCGCGCACCGGATTCATGGCCATCAGCGAACGGTCGGTCATTGATGCGACTCTGCTGGCCATCGATGAAATCAATGAAAAAGGCGGAGTGCTCGGTCGGCCGGTCGAGGCGGTTGTCGAAGACGGCGAATCGGACAGCGAGACGTTCAAGGCCAAGGCCGAGAAATTGATCACCCAGGACAAGGTCTGCACCGTTTTTGGCTGCTGGACGTCCGCCAGTCGCAAGACCGTGCTGCCCGTCTTCGAGAAGTACGACCATCTCCTATTCTATCCGATCCAGTATGAAGGACTGGAGCAGTCGCCGAATATTGTTTACACCGGCGCCGCCCCCAATCAGCAGATCATCCCCGCCGTCAAATGGTGCGTGTCGCATTTGAAAAAGAAAAAGCTCTTTCTGGTCGGTTCCGATTACGTCTTCCCGCACTGCGCGCATGCGATCATCAAAGACCAGGCCAAGAACCTTGGCGCGGAAATCGTCGGCGAAGAGTATCTGTTGTTAGGCAGCTCGGACGTTCGCGATCTCGTGGGCAAGATCGTCAAAGCTCGTCCCGACGTTATTCTCAACACCATCAACGGCGACAGCAACGTGTCTTTCTTCCGCGCTCTCCGCGGCGCGGGCGTCACGGCGGACAAGACTCCCACGATCTCCTTCAGCATCTCGGGGGAAGAATTGAGCAACCTGAGTTTGAAGGAAGTCATCGGCGATTACGCGGCCTGGAACTACTTCCAGAGTGTCGAGCGGTCGCAAAATCACGCTTTCGTCACACGCTTTCAGGCCAAACACGGCAAGCAGCGCGTCCTGTCCGACCCCATGGAAGCCGCCTACATCGGCGTGCATCTTTGGGCCCAGGCGGTCAAGATGGCCGGCGACGACAACGCGGCCAAAATCCGCAAGGCCGCACGCAACCAGACCTTCGAGGCGCCGCAGGGTCTGGTGCGCATTGACCCGGAAACGCAGCATACTTCAAAGATCTTCCGCATCGGCCAGATCACTACCGAGAATCGCTTCAAGATCGTCTACAGTTCGGATACCCCCATCGCGCCGATCCCGTATCCCAACACCCGCAGTAGGGGAGATTGGGACGGTTTTCTGCAAGATCTGCGTCTTGGCTGGGGCGGACAATGGGCAAACCCCGGCAAGAAATAAGGCGATTCGATGTGGCATGCAAACGCACAAAGAGACATCACCTGTACGACCGTTGGTCGGCGGAGTTCTGGGACATCGTGCGTCCGGATCGCCTGTCGCCACGGTGAGGCTGCGCGGCCCTCGATCGGAAGGGTGTCGCGGTGAACAGAAGGCGACGCGGTTCGTTTTCAGTCGTTGTTCGCGCCGTCGCGCCGTGTTTGGTAAGAACAACGAGCTGCACCAGTTTTCTCGCCAGTCTGGAGAAGGAATGCGCGGGGCCATTCGCTGCAGCTGACCCGGCCTGCGGGAGAGCTTCCGGTACCCATCGCTGGCCGGCGCGGGCCGGGCAAGTGAGCTTTGTCGTTCGTCCGCAGAATGCTGGGTTCGTAGAATGGAAAGTTCCCGTTCGGGGCCTGGGTTGTTCCGTACCATTCACTGTTGCATTGGAATTCATGTGCCTCACGACACCTCACTGATTGCCACCATTGCCGTCGGGTTAGCGTTCGCATTCGTCGGAGGCTTCCTCGCAATCCGTTTTCGCTTGCCGCCGCTCGTCGGGTATCTCTTGGCGGGCATCGCCGTCGGGCCGTTCACGCCGGGCTTCGTCGCCGATGCGGAGTTGGCTCCGCAACTCGCCGAGATTGGGGTTATACTTCTCATGTTCGGGGTGGGGATGCACTTCTCCATCGGCGACCTGCTGGCGGTGCGTGATGTCGCCGTACCGGGGGCGCTGGCCCAGATCGCGGTGGCGACGGCCCTGGGGGCCGGGTTGACCGCCCTATGGGGGTGGCCTATTGGGGCTGGGGTCGTGTTCGGACTGGCCTTGTCCGTGGCCAGCACGGTCGTGCTTCTGCGTGCCTTGGAGGCGCGCGGCCTGTTGGATTCGGACGATGGTCGTATCTCGGTCGGCTGGCTGATCGTCGAAGACCTTATCATGGTCCTGGCTCTCGTCCTGTTGCCGCCCCTTGCCGGACCCCTCGGTTCGCCGGCTGCCGGCGACCCGCCACCAGGCGGGCTGTGGGTCGTCATTGGCCTGACACTCGCCAAAGTCGCCGCGTTTGTTGCGCTGATGCTGGTGGTCGGCTCGCGGGTGTTACCCTGGATCCTCAAGCGAGTCGAGAGCACCGGCTCCCGAGAGCTGTTCACCCTGGCCGTCATCGCGCTCTCGCTGGGAGTCGCCTTCGGGTCGGCCAAGCTGTTCGGCGTGTCGTTCGCGCTGGGAGCGTTCTTCGCCGGGGTAGTGGTCCACGAATCGGACCTGAGCCACCGCGCGGCGAAGGAGTTACAGCCGCTCCAGGACGCCTTTTCCGCACTTTTTTTCGTATCCGTCGGGATGCTCTTCGACCCCGCCGTTCTCGTCCGGCAGCCGCTCCAGGTGCTTGCG
>CAMAUE010000030.1 GCA_945861245.1 Singulisphaera sp. GP187 | reverse complement strand
CCCGATGGCCGCACCTATGTCCACAAACGGTGCGAAACCGAAACGCATGTCAGCGGCGGGGACTTCGACCATATTTGCGATCCGTTTTGGCCCTGCACGGGGACGTACTGCTGCGGCTGTGCCGACTTCGTCGCGCTCGATGAAGTGCGCGGGGAGGACACCGGCGAACGCATCTCCACTTATCGCAGCCGGCTTCGCGGTATGACGCCAATCGGCATCAAACTCTGGCGTTTCGGCCTCGGCCTACTCCCGGGCCTGCTGCCCGGCGCGATCCTCGGCTACCTCGTCGCCATCGTCGCCCACAATGTTCCCGAGCGCGGCTTGGCCTTCACCTTCATCGGCGCGGGCGTTTCCGGGCTCGGCGTCTACGTGATCGGCATCTTCATTTTGAATCTCATCTTCGCCCTCGACTATCGGCGAATCCGGTGATGTAAGAACGGGAAGAGTCCGCAGCACCGGACGCCTGTGGGTTTATGGTGCGTCGGCACTGGCGATTAGCGCTCCTTATGCCGCTTCTGATCACCGACGCCCGTCTACGGCAGGGTGACATCTGGCATCAGTGTGCCGCACCTCAGCGGCGGAAGCGTGAGCGACGGACCAAACGCACCGTCGCTCACGCTTCCGCCGCTGGGGTCGGCGCAGGCTTGGCATCGTCAGAAAAATCACGTATGATCCACTCTGTCCTACCTGCATTTGATCCCACGGTTTCACCATGACACGCACCCTCCTCACTCTCGGCTTGATGCTGTTAACGACACCCGCGTTTGGGCAGAATGATCCCGTCGCTACCACGTTTTTCGAGACGCACATTCGGCCTGTGCTGGCCAACCGCTGCTATTCGTGTCATGGTCCGCAGATGCAGAAGAGCAAGCTGCGCGTCGATTCGCTGGAGGCAATGTTAACGGGCGGCAAGTTCGGGCCGGCGCTGGTTCGCGGCAAGCCGGACGAGAGTTTGCTGATCCAGGCGATTCGGCACGGCGAGAGTTTGCAGATGCCGCCGCGCATGAAGCTGCCCGCCAAGGAGATCGCCGATCTGACCGCCTGGGTGAAGGCGGGGGCGTATTGGCCAAACGCGATGCCCGTCGTCGTAAAAGCCGAGACGAAGGACAGCGAACCGGTGTTCACGAAGGAGCAGCTTGGCCACTGGGCGTTTCAGCCGGTTCGCAAACCACAGCCGCCGGCGGTGAAGAATGCGGCCTGGGCGCGGTCGCCGATCGATGCGTTTATCCTGGCGGGGTTAGAGGCGAAGGGATTGTCGCCTGCGCCAGCCGCCGATGCGCGGACGCTGATTCGGCGTGTCTACTTCGATTTGATCGGGTTGCCGCCGGCTCTCGATGAAGTTGACGCGTTTGTCAAGGATTTTGCGAGCGCTAAGCCACAAGCGGCACTGGCGAAAGTCGTCGATCGATTGCTGGCGTCGCCGCGCTATGGCGAGCGTTGGGGCCGGCATTGGCTGGACCTTGTGCGTTACGCCGACTCGAATGGCATGGACGAGAACCTCGTTTTCGGCAACGCCTGGCGCTACCGCGATTACGTCGTCAAAGCGTTCAATACCGACTTGCCGTACGATCAATTCATCCGCGAACAAATCGCCGGCGACCTGCTCACACCGGACGCCGGTCGTTTGACCGATGAGCGCCTGATCGCGACCGGCTTCCTTTCGATCGGCCCGAAGATGCTCGCCGAGGACGATCCGGTCAAGATGGAGATGGACATCATCGACGAGCAGGTCGATACTCTGGGCCGAGCGTTCCTTGGCATGACGTTCGGCTGCTGTCGCTGTCACGATCACAAGTACGATCCGATCTCGATCACTGACTATTATGCGCTCGCGGGCATTTTCAAAAGCACCAAGACGATGGACAACTTCAAGGTCGTCGCCCGTTGGCAGGAACGGCCGCTCGTCGCAACCGTTGATGACCCGAAGATGAAGGTGCCCGAACCGAAAAGCAAGCAACCTGGCAAGGCCGACAAGAAAACGCCAATCGGGCCTGTGGCGATGGCCGTCAGCGATGCCAAGGCAACCGACCTGCGAGTGCATCTGCGTGGCAATCACATGACGCTTGGCAAGGACTCGCCGCGGCGCTTTCCGCGTGCGTTCACCGCGCTCAAGCAGACGCCCATCGATATGACGCAGAGCGGTCGGCTGCAACTCGCGAATTGGCTGACGCAGCCCGAACATCCGCTCACGAGCCGAGTGATGGCGAATCGCCTTTGGCATTGGCATTTCGGCACGGGTCTCGTCCGCAGCGTGGACAACTTCGGCCTGCTCGGCGATAAGTCGTCGCATCCCGAATTGCTCGATTGGCTCGCTGGTAGGTTTGTTGAATCGGGCTGGTCGATGAAGGCGATGCACCGCGAAATCATGATGTCGAGCACGTATCAGATGAGTGCCGCCTACAATGAGGCTGCGTTTGAAATCGATCCCGACAATCGCCTGCACTGGCGTCACAATCGACGACGCCTCGAAGCCGAGGCTCTGCGAGATAGCCTGTACGTCCTCGGCGGTAACCTCGATCTGACCGTCGGGGGCAGCCTGTTCGAGGCCAAGAACCGCGCGTACGTCCCCGGCTATCCCAATGGCAACTATGACAAGTACGACATCCCGCGCCGTTCGATCTATCTGCCCGTGATCCGCAGTGCGTTGTACGATGTGCTGCAAGCGTTCGACTTCGCCGATCCGAGTTTTCCGAGCGGCGAACGAGCCACCACGACCGTCGCACCGCAGGCATTATTCCTAATGAACGGCAAAATCGTCCACGCCCAGACGCGATCGTGGACAACGAAACTGCTCGACGACAAAAGCCTGGACGACGCGAGCCGAATTCGCCGCATGTACCTGCAAGCATTCGGGCGACCGCCGAGCGAGAAGGAGATTGCACGCTCGAGTGACTTTGTGCAGCGCATCGAGAGCGAACTGGTCCGCGCGAAAACCGCTGACGCGCGCATGCAAGCCTGGCAGAGTTTTTGCCGCGTGATCGTGTCGGCGAATGAGTTTGTGTATGTGGAGTGAGACTGAATATTCACCACAGAGACACAGAGGCACAGAGAAATGCAAATGCGAAAGCAAACATTCGGCGAAAGCATCATTGAAGGGCTGGAAGAACTAGCCGAAGCACTCGTAAATCAGGAACCTCTGACCGATCGATTCAGATGTACGTGGGTCACGCTAACTCTCCCCCCGCCAGCCGATGACTCCGCATTGGACAAGGATGGCTCGAAATCAGGTACCACGAAAAGGGACAATCCATGCTAACCCGCCGACAAATGTTGCAATCGAGCGCCTGTGGCTTCGCGAACCTCGCGCTCGCGGGGCTGCTGTCCGAAGGACAGTCGCAGTCGGTGTCCGCCAATCCCTTGGCGCCGCGGTTGCCACACCATTCGGCTAAGGCCAAACGCATCATCTTCCTGTTCATGCACGGCGGGCCTTCGCAGGTCGATACGTTCGACTACAAGCCGCTGCTGCAACGCGACGACGGCAGGCCGCTGCCGTTCGCTCGGCCGCGCGTCGTATCGAGCGTCACCGGCAACCTGCTCAAGTCGCCGTTTCGCTTCACACAGCACGGGCAGAGCGGCCAATGGGTCAGCGAGGTCTTCCCGCATGTCGCCAGTTGTGTTGACGACTTGTGTTTCATCCGCTCGATGCATGGCTCCAATTCGCGGCACGGCGGGGCGTTGCTCGAAATGCACACCGGCAGCGATACATTCATTCGTCCCAGCATGGGTTCGTGGATCACCTATGGCCTCGGCACGGAAAACCAGAACCTGCCCGGGTTCATCACCATCTGTCCGACGCTGACGCACGGCGGCGTCAACAACTATGCCTCGGCGTTTCTGCCCGCGGTCTATCACGGCACGCCGATCGGCAACGCCAGCACCTCGTCGGAACGTGCGACGATCCCGTTCATCCAAGGCCCGACGCCCGTCGGCATCCAACGCATGGAACTCGATTTTCTCAGCGCGATGAACCGCGACCGTCTGACGCACACCGGCCCCGACGCGGCTCTGGAAAGCCGAATCGCATCGTTCGAGCTGGCGTTCCGAATGCAGGCCGCCGCTCCGGAGTTACAGGACATCAGCCGGGAGACGCCCGAAACGCTTCGGCTCTACGGTATGGACAACGACCAGACGCGCAACTTCGGCCGACAGTGCCTGATGGCACGCCGGTTTGCCGAGCGCGGCGTGCGATTCATTCAAGTGACGCACAGCTACAAATGGGACCAGCATGACCAACTACGGCGCGATGTCGCACGCAACGCCTTTGAAGTCGATCAGCCGATCGCGGGCCTGCTCAAGGATCTGAAACGCCGCGGCTTGCTCGAGGATACGCTTGTCGTCTGGGGCGGCGAGTTCGGTCGCACGCCGACGGCTCAGGGCCGCGATGGTCGGGACCACAACCCGCAAGGCTTCACGATGTGGCTCGCCGGCGCCGGCATCCGCGCGGGCTTCGCTTATGGTGCGACCGACGATTATGGCTACTACGCCGAGCAAGACAAAGTCCACTTCCACGATCTGCACGCGACGATGCTGCACCTGCTGGGACTCGATCACCTGCGTTTGACCTACCGCTACGCCGGCCGCGATTTCCGCCTGACCGATGTGCACGGCGAGGTTGTAGACGGCATCCTGGCGTAGCCTCCTTCCGCTTGCGGCTTAGCACTCGCGCGGGACATTCCGAGGGCTAAGCCGCAAGCGAAATTCAATGAAAGGCCGTTCATGCGTACTATGTTGATCGTCGCGATTCTCGTGCTTGCTCTCGATTCCCGCGCCGACGCCGGCGCACGCAAGCTCACCGGCCCGCCCGGCGTGCGAACCGCGTTGCCGGACGAGCATCCCTATCAGAAGACGCTGCGAAAGTACCTCGGCACGCTCACCGAAAAAGACTTTGCGCACGGCATCAAGGGTGGGCTGAAGACCGTGCCGCCGGGCGACGATGCCGAGTACAACTATCGCGCCCACTTGCTGACGCTGATGCCGCAACCTCTCGTTGGAAGCAAACGCGGAGCGCCGGCGGTGAATGCACCGGCCGCGTTGTTCCTGCTTGCCAGCATCGAAAAACCGGAAGGCGTGATGATCCCGCCGGTTTGGCCTGAACCGCTCGCCACGTTTGCGAATTGGCAGTACGCGGGCAACGTCTATCACGCTAATCGCGCTCTCAAATTGCGTGCCTTCGTGACGAGCACGATCCACATGATGATGATGGACGATCAACTCGATCACCACCCCGAACGAGGCGGAGCGAGGGCGGACTGGTTCTCCAATCAGTTAATCATCGCCGCGCAGCCGTATCCTGGCTTCAAGGACGCCCTGCCGATCGAAATACAAAAGGCGTACGAGATCGGCCTTCAGCGAATGGGGCAGCGCGTGCTCGATTGGGGCCCGGTCGGCGAGGAGCCGAATCTCGACATGATCGCCGCCGTCGGGTTGTGGCACGTGAGCAAGGCGATCAACGATCCGAAGTTCACGAAGGATGCGGAGGCGTACGCACGACGCCTGTTCACCGATCCGCGGCATTTTCACCCGGCCGGCTTCTGGATCGACAACCGCGGTATCGACATGGGTTACCAGGGGACGACGAACTTTTTCGCCGTCTGGGCCGCCCTCGCCAGTGATTGGCCTTTTGCGAAGGAAGCGGTCGCGAAGAGCTATCGGCTCCGCGCTCATCTGTGCTTGCCGGAGCCGGATGGCAAGTGGTTCGTCGGGCCGAGCCATTTCAATTCGCGCACGTCGAGCGATGCATGGGGCGATCAATGGGAGTGGGGCGGCGCCCGCGATCAAATCGCTTCGCTCGTGACGGACGAGGCCATCTATCTCGCCACGCTGCCCGCGAAGGACGAGTTGAAGAACGCACCCGCGAAACGTGCAACCGCATTCAATGGACAGATCGCCGAGAACCCGCTCACCGGCAAAGGCGGATATCTCAAGAACGAAGACATCCGCTCGCACCCGTGGAAATGGCGGCTCTGGCAGAGCTTCAACTTCCCGCCGACCGTCAACGCCGGCTACGAATATTACCCTATCGGCAGCTATGCGCGACACGCCAAGCTTCAGCAAGAGAACTCGCCCTGGCTGAAGTCGCCATTTCAGCGTGACGAGAGCTTCGTGCGCGATTTCGCCAAAGCTTTCACCGTGGCCAAGTTTCCGAAACATGCAGCGATCGTGCACTCCGGGCCGGTCGGGATTCCAGGGCAGGAAGACGGTACGTTCAAATTCGCCGGCCCACTCGGCTTCGGCGGCGGACAGCTCTCCGCCTATTGGACTCCCGCAACGGGGTCCGTGATCCTTGGCCGACGCGCGGGCAATACCTGGAGCAAAACATTCGACAACATCGAAGAATGGCGCACCTGGCCAATCCATGCCGTCAGCGGTTGCAACCTCGACGGCAAGGTCTTCACCTCCGCCCGTATCCTCCAACCCGATGTCGTCTCCGATTTGAAGAACGATCAGGGAATCGTCCAAGTCAACGGCCACATTCCGATCGAACAGCTCGGCCAGAACAAAGTGCTGCAAGGGCGAATCAGCTATCAACGCACATTCCAAATCGATGCAGGCAAAGTTCGTATCGAAACGCGCATCAAGGCCTATGGCCAGGACAAGGTGGCCGAGTGCTACGAAACGATACCAATCTACTTGCACGATGCCCAACGCCAAGCGAAGTCGGCACCGACCGCCATCGCGTTTCAGGTGGACGACAAATGGCTGCCCGCGACAAGCGAGTATCGCGACAAGGTCACCGCTGTCAAACTGACGCGATTCCTGGGCGAAGTGCGGATCGTGTTTGATCAGCCTCAGCGCGTGAAGCTTTCGCCCGCCGACTGGACCGACACGTTTCTTTCGCGGGCCCGATGCCGAAACCTGATGATCGATTTATTGGAAGGCGCAGGCCCGGCGGTCTTGCGCGGAGAGAAAGTCGTGCGGTATCAGATCAGCCCGTGAGCCGTCTGATGTAAGCCCAGAGGTGAGGTATACCGTTATCCGAGTGTCCACCATTCCTGGGGAGGTTCAGCCACGGGAAACTACTCGATTACGGTGACCCCGTAAAGGCCCTAGTTGAAACGCGGGTCGTGTTCGGCGATCCGCGGCGAGGAAAGCTGCCGTCCGCTGATTGGGCCGACCGCTTCCTTGTGCGCGCCCAGTGCGGCAGTCCGATATGCTTCAAGCGGGATTAGCAATCAATCGGCAGGAACTCTAGCCTGCACCCGAATCGCAACGCGGAAGCCGAGGTTGCTGTGCCCGAAGTGCGGCGGGTCGGCATTACGGCTGGCACAGCGAACGTCGGCGGCGATGTTGCTCCAGCCGCCGCCGCGTACCGCGAAGCCGCGTTTCATATCAAGATCGCCCGGATCGACGGCCCGATCCTTGGGATACGGACCATAGCGAGTGCTGCAAAATTCCCAGACGTTGCCGAGCATGTCGTGTAGGCCAAAGGTGTTCGCCGAATAGCTGCCGACGGGAGCGAGAAATGCGTGGCCGTCATCCATCGGCATGATCGAACGGGGCCAGGCGGGATGCACTTTCTTCAAGCTACGATCGCCGACATTCGCGGCCTTGCCGGTTGCATCTTCATCGGCGCCCCACCAAAAACGAGTCGCACTTCCCGCTCGGCAGGCCCATTCCCACTGCGCTTCCGTCGGCAGGCCATGTTGATGCCCTGCTTTCTTCGATTGCTTCTGCAGCCAGGCGCAGAACGCCAGGCTATCGGTATGGCTTATATGCACGACGGGGTGATTGTCCTTCAAATCGAATGGCCCGGCGAAACCGGGCTTCAGCCAGGTCGTGCCAGAGCGATGCTTCCAGACCGCCTTGTCGTCGTGCGCGTTGCCTCCTCCAGTTTTTTCGATGTCGGTCACGTAGTTCGTCGCCTTTACAAACTGGCGAAATTGCCCGACGGTTGTCTCGTGCTTGCTCAAATAAAACGGCTGCGTGAGCGTGACAGTGCAGGGCATCTCGTCGTAGCCGCTGAGATTGCGGCCCTGTTCATCAGCAGGCGAGCCGATGCGAAACGTCCCCGGCGGGATCAGCACGAAGGTCATGCCGAGGTCGTTCTGCCGTTCCAAGGGCAGGCCAAGCCAATCGGCGTAGGCCTTTTGATAAGTGCGTGCCGAAGTCGGCGTGAAGGGAAACGCGGGCGCCTTGGGAGGAAGCTTGGGTGCGTCTTGGGCATCAACGCCGTGGTTCGTTGCGACTATCCCGATCAGAATGAGAATCCAGCGAGCCATGATGAATCGCCTTTCCATAATTACGAACGCCGCTCACGCCTGCGGGGTGCGAGCGATGTTGACGTAACAACGAACGTGCGGTAGCACGCGATAGCTCCATACGAAGCACGGTTTCCACCAAGCAGCGTTGGTCGGCGGTCAGATGCAGGCCTGCTCCATACCATATTCTCCTGGGAAGCCTATTTCCATCACAAAAGGGAATATATGATGCGACTCAAGAGTCTGATTTCGGCAGCGTTGGTCGGCGTGCTCGCGCTATTCACCAGCTCCGCCCATGCCACACCGCCGGAGACCGTGCCCGTCGCCGGCCCAGGCAACAAAGCGGACAGCACCGGCTTCGGCGCGGTGGCCTACGCGTACAAGATCGGCAAGTACGAAGTGACCAATGCCGAGTTCGCGGCGTTCCTCAACGCCGTCAACAAAGAAAACATCCACAAGCTGTACGATGGCAGAATGGCCGGCGAATACGGCGGAATCACACGCAACGGCGACGCGGGTGCCTACACCTACGCCGTCAAGGACGGTTGGAGCAAGAAGCCGGTGAATTACGTCACCTGGGAAACCGCGGTCCGCTACACCAATTGGCTCACCAATAACGATGCCAAAAGCAAGGGCGACACGGAAACCGGCAGCTACACCATCAAGGATGGCAAGGTAACCGCGCTGGACCGCGCTATACTCGCTGCCGGCAAGGAAACCAAATGGGTGTTGCCCAGCGAGGACGAATGGTACAAGGCCGCCTATTACGACCCCAACAAAACAGGCGGCGCCGGTTACTGGAAGTGTCCTGCGAAGAGTGACGATGCTCCGTCGGCCAACATCAACACCAACTCCCCGTCCGACGTCGGCTTCCACGCCAAATCCATCAGCCCGTATGGCACTTACGACCAGGGCGGCAACATGTGGGAATACAACGAATCGCGCAAGGGCGGCAAAGTCGGCCTACGCGGCGGCTCGTTCTACATCAACGACAACGACAGTTACCTGCGTGCAGGCATCCGCTACGATGTCCTCAGCGCCAAATGGCCCAACTACGGCTTCCGCGTCGTCGCTCTGGGTGGGACGGCGAAGTAGGCTTGCGATGGCCGGATTCTGGTACGATAATGGGTGAGTATGTCAAACTCTGGAGGTCGTAACCATGATCCTTTCCGAAGTGTTGCCTGAAGTGCAATCCTTGTCACGCCTCGACAAGATTCGACTGATGCAAGTTCTTACAGCTGAACTCGAGCGCGACGAACCAGCCAAGCCATCGCGTCCCGGACCGGGAGTATGCAAGGGGATGATTACCTACATGGCCCCAGACTTCGACGCTCCGCTTGAGGATATGAAGGAGTATATGCAGTGAAACTTCTGCTGGATACGCACACCTTCCTATGGCACGCGGACGGCGACCCGCGAATGAGCGCCACGGCCACCTCTCTGCTCGTGGATCCAGCGAATAAGTTATTCTTGAACATGGCGACTGTTTGGGAGGTCGCCATCAAGGTCGGACTGAAGAAACTCACGCTTTCTGCCCCGTATTTCAACTTCATGACACGTGCGATCGACGCATACGGATTGGCACTCCTGCCGATATCGTTGGCCGACTGCGCCGCTTACGAGCAGCTTTCTTTTCCGGACAAGCAGCACCGTGACCCGTTCGACCGCATGATCGTTGTCCACGCACTTCGGGATGGCCTGTCGCTCGTTGGCGTTGATGCAGCATTCGACGCATACGGCGTAACTCGACTGTGGTGAGTGCTGAACGCCAGTTGGCCCAATTACGGCTTCCGCGTGGCAGCGAAGTAGCGTTGCGATGACCGGATTTCGGTACGATAATGGGTGAGGATGTCAAACTCTGGAGGTCGTAATCATGGTCCTTGCTGAAATATTGCCTGAAGTGCAGTCTTTGTCGCGAATCGACAAGATTCAACTGGTCCAGGTTATTACCGAAGAACTCGAACGCGACAAGAGCGGGCTGATCGAACCCGGCCGGTCGTACCCCATTTGGTCCCCTGACCGCGCGTTCACCGCCGCTGAAGTCATGCTCCAAGCCCCGGCGGACGAGAGAGGCACGCCATGACCGCTGCGCCCGAGCAATATTCGTATGTGGCCCGCGATCGGTCCCTCGGCAACGCCAGCCTTGCCCCGATGCTGCCGCTCACCCTGATCGGGCGCGAGACCTGCTCTGCAATTGCTCTGGCGGATACCGGAGCGGCGATCAACGTCTTGCCGTTTTCGCTGGGCGTACAACTGGGTTTTCTCTGGGACCAACAAACCAAGGCCGTGGAGTTGAGTGGCAACCTTGCAGCCGTGGAGGCCCGGATTGTCGTCGTCTCGGCGGTGGTCGGCAAGTTTCCGCCGGTGCGGTTGGCCTTTGCATGGGCTAAAACCGATTCGGTGTCGGCGATCCTGGGTTAGGTGAACTTCTTCATGGAGTTCGACGTCTGCTTCTTTCGTTCCCGAGCTCTGTTTGAGGTTCGGCCGAAGCCGGCCGCGTGAGGCACAACTACGGCTTCCCGGGTGGGGCGGCGGCGAAACAGCTTGACGATTCGTGCGCGGAGGCCATACGGTATGAGTGACTTTGAGTCGCGTCCTGTTGATGGTTTGGTCATTATGGCGTTGCGTATACGGGACCAAGACTTTCGCCAGCAGGCAATCCATCGCCTTGTGAATCTTCCCGCAGACCGGGTGACGTCAACCATCTTCGAGTTTAGCAC
Organism: Singulisphaera sp. GP187; assembly: GCA_945861245.1. Lineage (GTDB taxonomy): Bacteria > Planctomycetota > Planctomycetia > Gemmatales > Gemmataceae > SIAQ01. Next base: position 32,311 of record CAMAUE010000030.1, on the reverse strand, counting down.
CGCCGATTGGGACGAGGGATTGTGGGACGAAGAGATTGAGTGGTTCACTTACATTCTCGAAGGAACCCACGACAGCATTATCGTGTGGTGTTTTGTTGGCAATACCTTCACTCGTTTTACCATTGGCGAAGGAGCATAGCTGGATATGCGAAAACTCTCCGCTATTTCCGCAATGGCCGGTCTCGTTCTGGCATTCAGCTCGATGCCGGTCAATGCGACGACCTACTACATCAGCCAATCGTCGGGCAACGACGCCTCGAACGGCGAAGCGATAACATCGCCCTGGAAGACGCTCGCCAAGGCGTCCATTGAGTACAAACCCGGCGATCGCATCCGGCTCAAGTGCGGCGATACCTGGCACGAAGAACTGCGTCCCAAGGGCAACGGCACGCCCGACAATCCCATCGTCATCTCGTCGTACGGCGAAGGCAAGCGGCCCCTCATCGATCGCGAGGATTTCAAGAAAGACCTCATCGGCATTCATCTCGTCGATCAGGAAGGCTACAAGATCGTCGGCATCGAGTTCAATCGGTGCCAAACCGGCATCTATGCCGAGTATGCTGTTGGGTCGCCGAATCGAAAGTACCTGTGGATCGAGAACTGCTACTTCCACGATTCGCTGTTGTATCAACCGTACCAGAACTATCCCAAACGCAAGATCGGCCTGGGTATCTGCTTGTTCTCGCATGAGACCAAGAATAAAATCGTCGCCTCCGACATCACCGTGAAAAACTGCGAGTTCCGCAGGCTGGCGTCCGGCATCTGGACCAACAGCCCGGATAACTTCAACAAGAACAAGGGCAACATCTACAACTTCGGCAACTTCGTCGTCGAGGACTGCTTGTTCGAGGAAGGCTATCAATGGCAGCTCGGCATGCGCGGCGTCGATGGCGGGGCCGTGCGCCGCTGCGTGACGCATGACATCGGTCGAAACTTCCGCGCCTTCAACGGCGTCGCCGGCGCGATGTTCGCTCGCTGCAAGCACTGGGTTTTCGAGGACAGCGAGTGGGGCTTCATCTCCATCGGCCTCGGCAGCGGCGATGGGCAGGCGTTCGATTTTGAGTCGAACTGCGATCACATGATTATGCGCAACTGCCTGCTGCACGACACCGATGGTGCCGCAATGTTGCTCTGCTGCTATGCGTCGGGACCGGAAGCGCACAAGAAATTGCTCATCGAGAATTGCGTCCTCAACGGCAAATGCAAACGCCCGATTCGGCCGAACAGCCGCTGCGAAATCTTCAACACGACCGACTGGAATGAAGTGACGTGGAAGGACTGCCGATTCTACGTTTCCAAGGGCAACGTCCTGATGCACGTGGCCGACCCGGAAAAGGATAGACGCACATCGTTCGTCAATTGCGTCGTGCGAAAGCTGAGCGACGCATGCACCTCGCCGAATCTGGCGGCGAATGGGAAGATCACGATGTCGGTGAAGGAAATCGAACCCTGGTTCCAAATCGAGTTTCCCGCGCCGACGACGATCAACGAATTCCGGCTCAAGGAAGGTCCGGCCTCGTCGATCAGCCGCTACCGCATCGAGTGCTGGGACGACAAAGCGAACCGCTGGGTCGGCTGCTTCAACGGCATAGAGATCGGCAAAGAGTTCGTGGCCCCGATTGTTGGCCGCACGACGACGAAGGCACGCTTGGTCATCATGCGAACGACCAAGGGCGACCCGGCGATCACGGCGTTTGAAGCGTATCACGACACGACCGAAGCGGTGCCTCTGGATTCACGGGGTAACGTCATTCGCGCGAAGAAATAAGCTATACCGAACGGATTTCCCATGAAGCCAATTGCAAAGTTTCTGTGCGCCTACGTCATACTCGGACCGGGCCTGTTGCGACTTCAGGCACAGGTTCCCGCGCCGTTGCCTAAGCACACGCCGTGGGATATCGCCGCGCTTCGGAAAACGCCAGCGTATGAAGTGCTCACTACTTCAAAAGATGGCGTGCAGGAGATCTTTTTCCGCGGCCCCGCCTACAAAACGCCGGGCGACACCAAGGTGTTTGCCTACTACGGGCGACCCAAGGGTGAGCCGGGCCAGAAGTTCCCGGCACTCATCCTCATTCACGGCTGGGCCGGCCAAGCGATGCGCGGCTGGGTCACCGAGGCGAATCGGCGTGGCTATGCGGCGATCTCGTTATCGACGAACGGCGTGATGGGCGAAGGCGGCGCAGCTCTCGTCCCCGAGGAGTTTCGCGGACCAGGCGACGGCTACACGGGCAAGGCGAGTGGCGCGTCGCCATTCACGCCGCCGATGGGCGAACCGCCGCACCATCGCTGGATGTATCACGCCGTCGCCGATGTCGTGCTCGCTCACTCGCTGCTGCGCAGCTTTTCGGAAGTCGATCCAGATCGCACGGCGGTCTGGGGCATCAGCTGGGGCGGGTATCATACCTGCATCGCGGCCGGGCTGGACGATCGCTTCCGAGCCGCCGTGCCCCAGTATGGTTGCGGCTATCTCCACGAGAACGGCGCCTGGGCTCAGAATCTGATGCGCATGAAGCCAGAGCAACGCGATGCCTGGGTGAAGCTCTGGGATCCTTCGCAATACGTCGGTTCCGCGCGGATGCCGATGCTGTTCATGAACGGCAGCCAGGATTCGTTCTATCCGCTCGATTCCTGGGCCAAGACACGTGCCCTTGTCAAGAGCCAGGGAACGCGGAATATGGTTTCGTTCGGCTTTGGGCACGGGCATTTCTGGGATAAGCGTGTCGAAGTCGCCTGGCGCTTTCTCGGCGAGCACCTGCAGGGTGCGGATAAGCTTCCGACGATCTCGCGTCCCGAAATCGCCGCCGCTCAGCTAACCGCCACGGTGACCGGCGCCAAGGTAATCGAACGACCGATGCTCTATTACACGACGGGGCCCGCAACGCAGAACGGCAAACGCGCCTGGCAAACAGTTCCGCTGACTGTGCAAGCCGACGGTAGGCTCGTCGGCTCCGCCCCACCTCCCGATGCTACGGCATGGTTCGTCGGCATCTCCGACACGGTGGAAACGAAATCGTACCAGAACCTCGTTTCCAGCGATGTCGTGTTTGCACCGATGCGTTGAAATGCAAACCCAAGGGTGAGGTACTCCGAACCCTTGGGATCCCAGAGGTTCGGGATACTTCACCTCAGGGCTTATATCAAAGCGGCGGTTTGAGCCGCGTCTTGACGAAGTCGAGATACTTGGGATCTTCGTCGTCGAAAATCTCGTCGCCCTCGGACAGGAAGGCGCGGGCGAGTTCATCGGCGGCGAGGTCGAGATTGCCTAGCTCGAAATGACATTGGCCAAGGCGAAGGTGCAGAAACGGATTGCCGATGGCGTCCGGGCAGTGCATGGCCATGGCGAGATTGTCGCGGCCAGCTTCAAAGTCGTCGCCAAGGAAATTCGCATCGCCGACCGCTCCCAATATCCAGGTGGCGGAGATCCAATCCGTTCGCGGCTCCGGCAGCAGGTCCCAGGCTTCCCAGTATTTCGTCAGCGCGTCGTCGTATTCCTCCTCCTCGGCGAAAGCATCGCCTTCTTCGCAGAGCAACTGAATGCGTTTGTGGATTTTGTCGTCGAGTTCCGCCATTGGCTTACTTCCCCATATAGCCCGCTATTCAAGGCGGGTTTGCATGAATAACTCGAACCTTACTTGATCGCGGAGTAGTCCGTCGGATTCAAGAACACCGATTCGACCTTGGCGACGATTGGGCCGCCGATCTCAGAAGCATCGCGTGCCTTCAGCCATTCGGGGTCTTTGCGGAATGCGTCCCAGCTCCGCTCCGCTGCGCTCTTGCTCGGATGGGCGAGGAGGTAGACCATCTTCTGAGCGGCTTCCGCTTGGTCGGTCGGGCTCCAGAAGCCGATTAGCGTCATGCCGTGTTTCTCGGTATCGTCGCTGATCATGCCACAGTCGAGGAAGAAACGATGTCGCATCGGCGAACGGCCAAACGTGCTCCGCCCGCGCCGCCTGGACATATTCTCACGCGGCAACCCCAGGGCGTCGCCCACCGCGGTGCCGAGGATGACGCCGGCAATGCGGTCTGCGTGTTTGGCCGACGGATCCATGGATTAGCTCACTTCTTCTCCGCCGGCGGCTTCAAATTGCGCAGCCGCCGGCGCGGAATGCGCGGTAGGGGCTGATCGTGCTCGTCCTCGATGTCGCCGATGATCTCCTCCAATATATCTTCGAGCGTGATCAGCCCGTGAATCTTACCGTCCTCATCGCGCACCAGCGCCATCGGACGCTTGGCCTTGCGGAATAGCCTTAAGGCGTTCGATATTTCCTCGTCCGGTTTGAGAAAGAGCGCCGGGTAGATTGCGTCTTCCAACACGACGACGCCGTGCAGGCTGAACAGGTAGAACAGGTTCTTGGTGTTGACGACGCCGACGATATTATCCGGCTCCCGATCATAGACCGGCATGCGAGTATGAGCGCCTTCGCGAACCGCTTCGAGCACCTTGTCCGACGGCGTCGTCAGCTCCAACGACGCCATCTTGTCGCGGCTGATCATGCAATCAGCCACGCGTTTGTTCGACATGCGAAAGACATTTTGCAACAGCTCGGCCTGCTCGGCATCCAGCCCGCCCGCCTCCTCTGTGTCTTCGATCAGGAGCACCAGTTCCTCGACGGAATGGACCAGCCCCTCGGTTGCCGGCTTGGCGCCGATGCGGCGAAGTATCCAGTTGCCCGTGCCGTTCATGATCATGATGAGCGGGCGCGTGAACAACACGAAATAGTTGAGCGGACTCGCGATCCAAAGAGCGATCCGCTCCGGCGACATCAGCGCTAATGACTTCGGGATCAGCTCGCCAAACACGACATGCAGAAACGTGATGAACGTGAATGCCAACACCGTCGCCACGGAATGCGTGGCCAGCAATGCCCACGGTTGAGGCAGTCCGGCGAACATCCGTACGACCAACGACGCCAACGCCTGCTCCGAAAAGAAGCCCAAACCGATACTGCTCAGCGTAATGCCAAGTTGGGTAGCGGCAATCGAACGATCGAGATGCTTCAACGCATACTCCACTGCCGACGCTCCCTTGATGGCTCGCCGAACCAGTTCCTCGATACGCGTTTTTCGCACGGCGACCAGCGCGAACTCGGCAGCGACAAAGTAACCGTTTGCCACGACGAGAATCGGCAGTGCTGCCAGCCCGAAGATCGTCATCCAGAAGTCGTCGCTATGCGTATGTTGTGCAAACAAAAACGGCACGTTGTGGTTACCTGAAGGATTGCATTGATCTCGGGATCTCGGTCCAACGGCTATTGTATATTTCGCACGGACGGAAATGCCGCACTTCCGCTCGAATCAACACTTTTCCGCTCTTCCTGATTTGATGTGGCACAGGATCAGGCCGAAGAGCAAAGACGCAGAGTGTAATTAACCTCAGCTTCTTCATTCGCGATTCTGATGTATACTTCGAGCGGATGAATTTGTCCGATCAGAGCCTGACCGCCAGCGAAGGGCCGCTGCGTGCCCTTCGCTGGCGCTCAGGCTCTGAAAATGCGACAATCTCAACCGCCCGAAGTATAGTTGTTGGCGGCTATGCGGCTTTGCGAAAGGTGCTGTTCCCGATAGCAATTGGGGGAGAGCAGAAAATATGATAAATCACCTACCAGCCCACATCCAGTCGGTACGGACATGTTTCAGGCACTGTAGTTTCTCGATAGTGCATCACCTTCCCGGTGATACCAGATCGCTGATAGCTAATAGCTGAACAGACCAATAGAATATATACGCCTCCGTTGTACCTGTGGCGAGATTTCTGTCGCCCGAATAGCAGAGCCCGATGCTTGCAATTCGAGCACGAGACTAATTGTCGCACGCGCCATCGCCGGGATTGTTTAGTGCACCGAGTGCCAGCGCCGACGCACCATGGACCTTCGTGCGTTTGGTGCATTGGCGCTCGCCCTTGACGCAATAAACGAAACATCGGTGCAGTCGCTAAATGGGATGTACTCATGAAAATGACCGGTTATGTGGTGTTGATGGGCTTGGTGCTTTTGCTCGGATCAACGCATCGAGCAGACGATTCGTCGCCGAAACCCACGGTCATCGCCACGTTTTCGATCGCCGCGGTCGATCCGGAAACCGGCGAATCCGGTGCCGCCGTTGCCAGCAAGTTTCCCGCCGTCGGCAAAGTCGTGGCCCATGCCCGCGCCGGAGTCGGGGCCTACTGCACGCAACACTACGACATCCGCAAATCGGCACCGCAAGCGCTCGACCTGCTTGCCGATAAGAAAACGCCTGAAGAGACGATTTTTACGATCCTCAAAGACGACAAATTTCCCGGCATGCGACAACTCGCGATCATCGACATGCAGGGTCGATCCGCCCAACACCATCCGACGACAGCGCCAGCGGGTAGCAACTACTGGGGCGGAATGAGCGGCAAATTCTATGTCTGCCAGGGCAACACCCTCAATGGCCGTGAGGTCATCGTGGCCATGGGCAAAGCCTATGAAGAAACGAAAGGCAGCCTCGCCGATCGCTTGATGGCGGCGCTGATCGCTGCGGATTGCGCCGGCGGGGATCATCGCGGTCGCCTTGCCGCCGGCATCCGCGTCTGCAAGAAAGACACCGAAGGCTATTGGCTAGACCTGCACGTTGACAAGAGCGATGACGCCGTCGTCGAACTGCACAAGAACTATGTCGAATCCGACCATCCCGCTCGCGGTGCCTGGGGCAAACAAAAATACGAACATCCATGCCCGAATCGACCCGCCCCGAAACGCCCCTGATCGGAATGCCGCTCGCGGCTTAGCGCTCACGGTATTCCTTGCTAATAACGAGAACTCTGCCATGACCCGAAGACGCATCTACCTTTCATTCATCGGCGCATTCGCGTGTTTACTCGGTAATGTTGTCGCCCAACCCGTGCCCGATCACGCCGACGTTTATCCGGGCCATTCCTATCACGGCGAGGCCTTCAACGACGGCCCTCGCCAAAAAGCGTATCTCATGGGCAAAACGGGTAACGTCCGTTTCCCCATCACCACAAAATCGAAGGACGCTCAGGCATTCTTCGAGCAAGGTGTCGGCCAACTGCACGGCTTCTGGTACTTCGAGGCCGAACGGTCGTTTCGCCAGGTCGCCGTGCTCGATCCCGATTGCACCATGGCGTACTGGGGCATGGCAATGGCGAACCACGAGAACGAGAAACGTGCCGTTGGCTTCATCAAAAAGGCCCGCGAACTGCTCCGAGCTGTCCCGCGTCGTGAATCGCTTTACGTTGATTGCATGACCGATTATTTGCTCGGCACGGGCGACAAAAAGAAGCGCCAGCAAAAATACATCGACACGCTCAAAACGATCTTCACCGAGTTCCCCAGCGACATCGAAGCGAAGGCGTTCTACGTCGTCCGCTGTTGGCAGTTCAAAGTCGGCCCGCCCACCACGGCACTCAGCGACATGCTCGACGACGTTTTCAAGGCCAACCCGTTGCATCCCGCTCATCATTTTCGCATTCATCTCTGGGATGGTGCGAACCCGCAAAATGCCGCCGGCTCGGCTGCTTTATGTGGTGAGGCGGCGCCGAGGATCGCCCACATGTGGCACATGCCGGGCCATACCTACGACAAACTCAAACGCTATGCCGAGAGCGCCTGGCAGCAGGAGGCATCGAGCCGAGCCGATCACGCCTACACGATGCGCGACCGTGTCTTGCCCGACCAAATCCACAACTACGCCCATAACCAGGAATGGCTAATTCGCAGCCTGAGCCATATCGGCCGAGTCCATGACGCCGTCGCACTGGCCAAGAACCTGATCGAGTTGCCGAGACATCCGAAATTCAATCCTGGCACCAGCGCGGGGAAATCGAGCGGCTTTGGCCGAACCCGGTTGTTCGAGTTGCTCGAACGCTACGAACTCTGGGAAGAAACGCTGAAACTCGCCGACACGATGTATCTGGAACCACGCGAGCAGCCAAGCGAACATGTCAAACGGCTACGACTCATCGGCCTCGCGCACGCCGGTGTCGAAAATAAGGATAAACTCGCACAGATTATTTCCTTACTCCAAAAGCAATCGACCAAGTCGACGGCAACGGAACCCAAAGTCAAACCAGGCGGGAAGGGCGGCAAGGGCGGCATCCCCACGCTCGACGCCAGCGCGGCTCGCGATAATGCCGTCAAAGAGTTGCAGGTGATCGAGAAGCTACTCGCTGGCGAAGGCAAGGAAGCACTGGATTTGGTTAAAGCGCTCAAAGGCATCAGCCAAACGCGCCTCGCACGCTACTATCTCCAGGCCGGCGATCAGGCGAAAGCCGAGCAGCTTGCCAAGCAAGCCTCCGATACGGCCAAGAACCAGGTTGCTCCGCTCGCAAGCTATGTCGAAATTTTGCACGCGATCGGCAAGGACAAGGAGTGTGCCGAGGCGTTCGATCGTTTGCGCAAGATGTCGGGAAATATCGACTCGCTCGATTCGCCCGTGTTCCGCCGACTTGATGCGATCGCGAAAGAGTTGAAGTTGCCGGCCGACTGGCGCATAAAAACGAAATGGCCCGCGGACTTCGGCAAACGCCCGCCTCTCGATTCCATCGGCCCGCTCGTTTGGCAGCCGACGCCCGGCCCGGCGTGGACGCTGTCCGACGTAAACGGCAAACTTGTTTCGTCCACGCAGTACGCGGGCAAACCGACGCTCGTCATCTGCTACCTTGGCTACGGCTGCTCGCATTGCATGGAGCAAATCGCCAAGTTCGCGGCTGACGAGAAGAAGTTTCGCGATGCGGGAATTTCGATTGTTGCAATCAGCACCGATGCCAAGGACGGTTTGCAGCGGGCGCTAAACGGGGAGAAGAAAATCACGCTGCCTGTCGTGAGTGATCCGGCCTGCGACGTGTTCAAAGCCTATCGCGCTTACGATGACTTCGAGAATCAACCATTGCATGGCACGTTTCTGATCGACGCCAACGGCCTGGTCCGCTGGCACGACATTGGCTACGAGCCGTTCATGGATGCCGCATTCGTGTTGAACGAGGCGAAGCGCTTGCTCGCGTTACCCGTGCGGCGTTGATTGTTTAGCCGCTCGCCTTGGGCAAGCGCGGACTTGTTGCCCGATTGACATTTCATGTTCATGTAAACCACCACGCCCGCGCTCGCCCAAGGCGAGCGGCTAAACATGGGAGATTTGATGATGCTGATCGCGTTTCGGTTTCTACCTGTGCTTTTGGTCGCGTTGGTTCCACACGTCGCGATTGGCCAGCAGCCGCGAATCGATCCGGCCGGCATATCTGGCTCGGTGCTTGTGTGTGGCGACGGCCCCATCTCCGAGGCGGCGTTTGATCGCTTCGTCGAATTGGCAGGAGGTGCACAGGCAAAGGTCGCAGTCATCGATGTCAACGACGAGAAGGCCGCAACCCTCGTACTGAACGGATTAGCCAAGAGTGCGAAGAGCAAGGACGCCGCCGAACCGACTCTGATTCGCTGGAAGAACGCCAAGGCCGCGCTGAAGAACCTCACCGGCGTTTGGGTTATCACCAAGCAGGATTACCGCACATGGCAAGGGATGGTAATCGATCAGCCGCTACGTGACGACTTTCTTGGCGTGCTGAAGCGCTCGGGCGTGGTGGCGACTTCGGGCTATACCTCGGAAATCATCGGTGAACGCGGGATGATGCTGCTTAACGGCGATCTCTTCGATATACGCTCCTCTTATATAAGCCCCCAGAAGAAGGACCGACTCCTTGTCGGCATGGTTGTCTTTGAAGTTAAATACGGCGCCGCCCTTTTAATCAAGGGGCGCACGCTGAGTGCCGTCGGCCCTGGATCGACGAAACTACTTCTGGTTCACTCCATGGTGTTTCCCAGCCGAACGATTACGTTAGAAGGGAAATCGGTGGAGGATCTGACCGCCCTGCGCCGCGCCGCCCGTGATCGTCAGGAATTGTTTCCCCCCAAGAAGGTCGAACCGCCGTTTGTCGAAAAAGGCACGCTCGTCATCGTTGGCGGCGGCGGGTCGCCCGACAAGCTTTATTCCCGGTTCATTGAATTGGCCGGCGGCAAGGACAAAGCAAAGATCGCCATCTTCCCGACCGCAAATGCCGATCCGCTGCCCAAACGCGATGTCGTTGCGCAGTTGTTCCTAAAGGCTGGTGCACAGAAAGCGACTGTCCTGTATGGCCGAACCCAGGCCGAGGTCGAAAGCAAAGAATTCCTCGACACGCTCAAGGAAGCCACTGGCCTCTGGTTCGACGGCGGTAGGCAATGGCGCTTCGTCGATTGCTACGAAGACACCAAGGCGATGCCGCTCATGTTTGACGTGCTCAATCGCAATGGCGTCATCGGCGGGACCAGCGCCGGCGCGACGATCCAGGGCGACTATCTCGCGCGCGGCGGTGTCTTCAACAATCTCGATATCCGCTACGAAGGCTACGAACGCGGCCTGGGCTTCCTCAAAGGCGTCGCCATCGATCAGCATTTCAGCCAACGCAAACGCCAGACTGAGATGACCCAACTCATGAAGGTTCATCCGCAGTACCTCGGCATCGGTATCGACGAAGCAACGGCGATCGTCGTCCAGGGCAGCACCGCGGAAGTCATTGGCAAAGGCCGCGTGTTCTTTTACGACACTAAACGCAAGGTCGAGAAGGAGCAACCCGATTTCGAGGCGTTGCCTGCGGGTGGGCGGTATGATTTGAACGAACGCAAGGTGCTGGCGAAGTGATTAAATGTTTTACCGTAGGTGCAAATTGACACAAGCCCAAAGGTGAGGTACTCCGAACCTCTGGGCTCATCCGAGCGGGATCCCAAGGGTTCGGAGTACCTCACCCGTGGGCTTGCATACTCATCGGTATCATCCCGCTTTCTTCTCGAAAAGGCCACGCAGCGCTGCCAACTGCTGTTTGCGTGTCGATTCCGGCGCGAAAGCGTCAAACGGAATCTCGTGCTGCAGAATCGCTTGCAACACTTCGACGGAAAATTGCCGAAGCTCGGCGTCACGGCGTTCAAGGGCGGCGAGCAAGGCGGGGATCGCCTCGGTGCCTTTGCGGATCAACTCCTCGGCTGCGCGGGTTTGGTCAGCGGTTTTCAGTTTTTCGATCAGCTTCTGGATCTTCTCCTGATCCAAAATCAGCTGCGCTGGTTTGACGCCTGCTTTCGCCTGCGTGGCCGGGAACTCCAACGTCGGGGGTTTCACGACGGGAGCAGGCAACGCAATCGTCACTGAGTCTTCGACAACCGGTGGACGCACGGGCGGAGCCGCGATGGTCACCGGTTCGTGGCCGCCGCGATAGCTGGTGTCGCTGAAACCGGTACCGAGGTACTCCGCAATGGCGATCGGATCGCGCACGATCTGGGCGGGCGTGCCGTGGGTTCGCACTTTGCCGTCTTTGATCAGGTAGCTTCGGGTGGTGATCTTCAGGGCTTCGTGAACGTTGTGATCGGTGAGCAGGATGCCAATGCCTTCGTTTTTTAGCTCGAGGATAATTTGGCGAATCTCGGCAATGGTGATCGGGTCGATGCCGGTGAATGGTTCGTCGAAGAGAATGAGCATCGGCTCGCAAACCAGGCAGCGGGCGATTTCCAATCGACGCTTTTCGCCGCCCGACAGCTTGGTGGCGACGTTCTTACGCACTTTGCCCAAACCAAAACGTGCGATCACAGCTTCCATCCGCTCATAGCGCTCAGAACGATAGAGCGGCCGCCCCAGCGCCCGCGACTTGGGCAGCAGTTCAAGAATCGCCAGGATGTTCTGCTCGACGGTCAGCTTGTGAAAGATGCTCGTTTCCTGTGGCAGATAGCCCATGCCGATCCGGGCTCGCTCGTACATCTTTAGATTGGTGATGTCCTCACCATTGAAGTATACGCTGCCTTCGTTCGGCTCGATCTGGCCTGTCGCCATCTTAAAGCTGGTGGTCTTGCCGGCGCCGTTAGGCCCAAGCAAGCCGACGACTTCGCCGACGTTGACCTCGAAATTGACGCCGCTGACGACGCAGCGTCGACCGTAATATTTGACCAAACCTTTGACTTGCAATAACGACATCGGCTGTCCTCCCTGACAATATCCCAGGGTAATGTACTGTAACGGGGCCGAACGGGTCAAGGCGGGAATCGGACTTTAAATATGGGGATTCTGCTTGCCGTTTAGCGCTCGCGTGGCGTGAAGCGATCGCTAAACGGCAAGCAAAACCTACCTCCCGTCTACCGCCAGCGCTTTCATGCAAAAGTTCGCGGAACGATCGAAGACTGCCCAGGCCGGATTCTGAAAGCGGTGCTCGTACAGGTCGCGCCATTGCGTACCGTCGTGATAGTAGCTCTCGCCGGGGTTGGCCTTGGAGACGACGAGCGGACCGTTCGGGCCTTTCGGGATGCTCGGCATCGGCTGGGCGGGCTTGGGTTGGTTGAGCAAGACGGGTATCTCGGACGTGCGATCGAATGCTTGGCCTCCGGCGGAAACTTCAAGGTAGACGACGAAACGCTCGCCCTTCTCGACGCGGATCGTCTGGTCGAGATCGACGGTGTGGAACCCGGTCACCGCGATTTCGCCGGTCTTCGTGGCGACCAGATCGTGCAGTTCGCCTTGGTCGAAGCCGCGATAGATTTTGGCGGTGTAGTGCACGCTGTCCGCTGTTGTGTAGAAGCTGACGGCGCCAAGGTCATGCTTGGCCGTCGCCGTGAAAGTATTGAACGCTTTGGCAACGGTTTTCATGGTATCGCGCCAGCCGTGGTAATCGTGAAAGTAGACGTGGCGATAGCGCATCGGTTCGACGTTGCGAAACGACACGGCGCCCATCTCGGCATCACGGCAGCAAACCTTGTCGTGGTAGGAGATCCAGTAATAGCCGTCGTAGGCGCGAGGCTTGCCAGTCTTGGCGTCCTTCGTGCCCCAGCTGTTTTTGATAAGCCAGGCGCCCGGCGCGGGCGACTTCTTGTCCGGATCGCTTGAGACCTTTTCGTCATCCCAGCCGACGATGGCGACGGCGTGATTGGGCTTCGACAGATGCTGCTCCGGTTGGTAGTGCACCCAGTCCTTGGACATCAACCCTTTGTTGACGGCGAAGGCGGTGCCCATCGCGCCTTCGGTCATAAGTCGGCGTTTGATCTTGTCGATATTTTCGAGTTTCGACCCGACGGTGAACCACTCGATATCACGCACATAGTATCGGCGGTAATCGGCGTGCTTCAGGTCGGGGGCCTTCTCGAACCACGCCTTGGCGTTGACCGATTTATCGACATTGCGCGGAGCGGCGACAACGCCATCGCCGCGCGAGATGTACGCCGCCGCAACGCGGTAATCGCCGCCGAAGTGGACTTTCAATCCGGTCGGGCTTTTCTTGGCGTCATCGAGATCGGTGTTGAGATGTTGGTTGAACCCGTTCCACCAGTCGAGGTGATACTCGGAGAGGGCGGGGATATCTTCGTTGCCAAACTTCTTCCATCGGCCCGAGATGAGGAGGTTGCTCTCGATTGCGGCCATCGTGCCGTGGGACCAGCAGGTGCCAAGCAGTTGCTGCTTGATCGGCGTGACGGCGCCGACTTTGCGCAGATCAAACTGCCGCGGCGTGGCGGTGTTCTTTTGGTTGGGCAGATCCTGGCCGAATGCGACCGTTGCCAGGAGGAGAAATAGAGTTAGTGAGTGAAGCACTTTGTTCATTGCATTTGCTCATTCGGGTACACAGTCGGCAATGAGAGCGAAGCCAACTGCCTTAATGATTTTCCGATGCGTTTTTCTATCAAGCATTCCAATTGGTCCATTTGAGGTATCCAAGTCAGCATGATCGATGGAGAGAATATTATTGCATTGCGCGACACAGTCCTCGGCGATTCCAAATTTGCCGTTGAACAACGGAACGCAGTTTGCCAAATCCTTCCGAATGTCGAATCGATAAGTGGTAGTCATCACGCAGAGCGATGAATCGCCAAGGTTGAGATCTGAGCGGGAAATTACGATTACCGGAACCAGCTTTCCCGACTTCAACTTAGCCTTGTAAATTTCACCAGGCACCATCATGGCTCCTCAATCATTTTAGCCAGTGCGTTGCGCTTGGCCATTTCGTATATCTCCGCATGTTGTGCTTCTTCCTCGAGCATCTCTTGGAGACGCATAAAGTCGGATTCGGGTAATAGCACGTAAATCGCATTGTTCCGCGCGTCAACCGCCCGGACAGGTGTCGCGCCGCAATTGTCCACGGCCTTCTGCTGGCTTTCGGTCAATTGGAACGTCATGTTCGATCCTCCTTTAGTATGCCGAACGCCATACGAAGGGTTCGCTTCGCTCACCCTTGGGCTTTATCATACCCATACCGCTGAATCACGTCGCCCCAGCGGCTGGCGATCAGCACCTTCTGCTCGTCCGTGAGTTGGTATTTGTTCGTCTCATAGCCTTTGACGCTGGCCAAGTACTCGCGAAGCTTGGGCAAGAATTCCTGCTGGCCGCCGAGCTGGAAGTGGTCGTAGATTTTCACCATCTCGGCTTCGGGATTCTTCACCAGATCCTCGTAGCGCAATTCGTAGAACTGCTTCGGCGCGAGTAGCTTCTTGCCCTCCTCCAGCTTCTCGTACATGCGGATGAAGGTCTTGAGTACCAACTCCTCCAGGCCAACATAACTGGGCGTCTGCATGCCGTGCGTTTTGTAAAGCGTTCGCCAAAGATTGACAGTCGACGGAAACACGACATACGGATCACGCACGATGTGGATGAAGATCGCGTCCGGAAACATGCCCTTGAGCGTCTTGATGCGAGCCGTGTGTGGCGGCGATTTGAGTACAAGCCTTTTGCCTGTCTTGTACGTGATTTGTTGAAGGAACTGTTTGAAGGCCCGCTTCCATTGCCGTAGGCCGGTCTCGGATACGCCTTGCATGTCGAGGTATTCCTGGTCCACGGGTGCATTGTTTGGAAACGCGATTGTCTTGTAGGGGGACCCAACGCCGAACATCGACAGGGCAAATTCATCCTCTTGCGGGCGATCGAAACCCGCCTTCATGTTGTCCATCGGCCGGCTGGACGAGATGAGGAATTTGAACCAAGTCGTGAAGTAGGCCTCGGTGAGCAGAAAGTGATTTGGCATCATACATTCAATGGTTGTGGGATAGCCGAGGCGTGGATCGCAGATCATCAGTTCATGCAATAGCGTCGTGCCCGTGCGCCAATGGCCAAGCAGAAAGATTGGCGGGTCTTTGATGACGGTTGCCCGCACCGCTCGGCCAAAGATCGCGTCTTGCAGAAGTCGAAGAAGCGTGTTGTGGAAGCTGACGTAGGTGATGATGACGGCGATGTACCATTGTTTTGGATGGACGGCGAAACCGTTCCGTGCCAGCAGTTTCAGCCAGGCGAAGAAATCGCAGCCCTCCCACATGCGTGGAGTCCATTCCGGCTTCTTCGCGAGCGGCGGCGGTGTGGCGGGATTTTGGGACATATCGGCGGTTCCTGAATCAGAGAAGCTACTTCCTTTATTGTGGCTGCTACCGCGTGGTCGGCAAGTCAAAACCGACATGTTCCCGCCCGTGATCGGTATTCCCTTACGAGGCAAGGACCACGATGTACCGCTTGACCTCGGCGCGGTGCTCAAGCGGGTGTACGAGCGGGCGGCATACGATCTCTCTATTGATTATCGCAAGCCGCCCACGCCGGCGCTCAAAGGCAAGGACGCGACATGGGCGAGACAACTCATTCGCAAACGCTGATGGTCACTTGGTCTCCACCAGCCAGGCATTGCGGTAGACCACCGGGTTGCCGTGGTCTTGCAGGTTGATGTTGCCTTTGCTGCTAGCGCCTTTCATCTCGTAGTTGTCGTGAACGAGCACGCCGTTGTGGCGCACAGTGATCGTGGGCGAGCTTTGCTTTTTGGTTTGCGGATCGATTTTGCCCGGACGATGCTCGATGTCATACGTCTGCCAAATGAGCGGCGGGAAGCACATGTTGACGTCGGGAGCGCGGTAGCCATACAGCCCGCCGCACTCGTTGTCCTTGCCGACGAGGCCGAAACTGTCGAGCACCTGGACCTCGCGGCCAGCGAGATAGACGCCACTGTTGCCTCGCCCTTGCCCGCCAGCGGTGGGTTGGAACGGCGTGCGGAATTCGATGTGCAGTTTGAAGTTGGTGAAGCTCTTTTTGGTGGTATTGGGCACGCCGAGCAGATCGCCGACCATTTTGCCCGGGTTCCATTCGCCGGCGTTGGTTCCGTCGAAAAGGAGGATGGCGCCTTCGGGCGATTTCGCGCCCATCGTCGGGCTGGTGCGCTCGACACGCATCAACGTGATGTTTTCGCCTGGCGCGATTTCGATCGTGAGAACGCCAGAGGCCGGATCGATCGTGCCTTTATTGTCGGCCAGGACGGCGATGTTCTTCTCGGTATCGAGTTTCGCTTCGAGCTTCACCCGCATCGATTTCGCGTTCCACCCGGCACCCGGTAGGCCGCCTTGGAGCTGATAGATGTCAAACTTGCCATTGCCTCGCGCCACGACCTGAGCCGCGTTGCCTTTGCCAAGGTATTCGCCTTGAATCTTGTAATCGATTGGCGCGGTGGCAATGTCGGTGAAGACGTTCGGCTGTTTCTTAGGCTCCGCTTTCTTCTTGTCCTTCTCCGGCTTCTTATCTTTGTCTTGTGCGGTGATTGGCCCGCTGAGAATGAGCGCGACGATGACCAAGCCAAACGCAATGCGAGATGAAATTTTCATAGGCCCCCCAAGTTGAGTGTGATGGCGTGTATGCAGATTTCTTACGACCGCGTGGCCAATCGTCAAACACGATCTCTCCTTGCGACGAACCGTCATGTCAAGTAAGATATCAACTGGCGAACGGCTGTAGAGAACCAAAACCAACCATGGATAACACGAATCACAGGGATGGGAAATAACCTACGGGCATTTTTTCCTATCCGAGTGATCCGTGATATCCGTGGTGAAATTCTTACTAACTGTCTTGCGAGAAATCGGATGTCAAGCAAAACCCCGAAAACGAAAGTGGTCGCCTTCAAGGTCGAAGAGGAACTCGCCGAGTTCTTGAACAACCTGCCGAACAAGAGCGAGTTCATCCGCAAGGCGATCGCCGCTCAGATGAGCATCGCCTGTCCGCTCTGCAACGGGTCCGGCCAGGTGAGCCGTTGGGCGCACGATCATTTCGCGCCGCTGCTCGTGGAATGGAACCTGCGCAAATGCGATGGATGCGGCGACAAACTGAAACTGCCGCGCGACCCCGGTGATTTGACCGACGAGGAACAGCATCGCCTTGAGCAACACTTCCACGGCGGGCCGCTGTTGTGCGATCCGTGCTATGAGAAGTCACCGCCGTGTGGCGACTGCGGCTGGCATATCACGCCGGAGAAGGTTGAGCAACACCGCGAACACGTTCACAGTCACTAAACAACATGCCCGATCCATCATTCGAGCACCTGAGATCCGCATGCGCCACGCCGGTCGTGCCGCATGCGCCGGATTGGCCTCGAGAGGCTAGCCTCGAAGCGCTTGAAGCAATTCTTTGCGATTATGAGAGTCTCGATAAGTCACCGATTGGCAGAACGAAATCGCGACCCGAGATGGTGCGCTTGCTTCACGAGCCGCCGCCGGAGGATGCGCGAGATTTTTTGCACATTCTCAGCGAGTTCCAGTCGAAAGTGGTCGGCAATTCGTTCCGCCCCAGTCATCCGCGGTTTTGGGCATTCATCGCAAGCGCGCCGACCTTTGCATCGATTCTTGCGGAGTTCCTTGCAGCCAACGCGAACCTCTTCGCCGGCGTTTGGAAAGAAGCCGCCGGCGCCGCCGAAGTCGAGCTTGTCGTGCTCGATTGGTTTCGACATTTTCTCGGCTTGCCAACCGGTACGCTCGGCTTGCTCACCGGCGGCGGATCGGAAGCGACGCTTACGGCGTTGACGACTGCTCGCGAAACGTTGTCCTTTGACGACCGCAGCCGTTGCGTGCTGTATGCGTCGGAACATCGGCATTGGTCCGTCGATCGCGGCGCGAAGATCATCGGCTTGCGGCCCGACCAGATCCGTTCGCTGCCCTGCGATACGGACTACCGTATGCAAGTTGACGGCCTGGAGCACGCGATCACCGCCGACTTGGCGCGTGGGCTTTTGCCGTGGCTGGTGCTGGCGAATGCGGGCACGACCAACACCGGCAGCGTCGATCCGCTTGCCGACATCGCCGCGGTTTGCGCGCGTCACCGCTTGTGGCTGCACGTCGATGCCGCCTACGGCTGGCCAATGGTATTGCTCGAAGAAGGCAAGCGCCTTTTCGCTGGCCTCGAACAAGCCGACTCGATTACGCTCGATCCGCACAAATGGTTTGCCCAGCCCTTTGAAGCGGGCTGTCTGCTCGTGCGGCGCGGCGAATTGCTGGCGAAAACCTTCACCATGCGGCCCGAATATATGCAGGACGTGATACCCCGTGAAGACGAAATCAATTTCTGCGATCAAGGCATCGCCCTCACCCGCCGGTTCCGGGCGCTGAAGATCTGGATGTCGGTCAAGCTGCTCGGCGTCGGTTGGTACCGCCGACTGATCGCCCACAATTGCGCACTCGCTCGCTACGCCGAGGCTCTCGTGCGAACAGCGGGATGTTTCGAGGTGACGAGCGCGGCGAAGCTCAGCATCGTCTGCTTTCGCTATGTCCCACGCGATTGCGCGATTGGCGACGCCGAATTGGATACGCTTCAGCAAGCCATCGCCGCTGAGTTGCTGGCGAGCGGCCTGGCGTTTATTTCCACGACGCGATTGCATGGCCGAACGACGCTGCGGTTTTGCTTCGTCAATTGGCGAACGACAGCCGCGGACGTGGACGAAGTCGTCGCCGCCATCGCGTCGATCGGTGATCGCATGACATGCATCGTTTAGCCGCTCGCCTTTGGCGAGCGCGTCCGGGAGTCGCGCCATGCACGCTCATCCCTTGCTGCCGCCAAAGGGCGATTCGCCGGTGCTTCAGCAATTCCTGCGTGACTTCCGCATCGACGCAGCGCGACCGCCCGAACAATTGTTACTCGCATCCGCACAGACCTTTGCCGAATTGCCTTACGAGAATCTCACGAAAATCATCAAAGACGCCGAGAATGGCACGGTTGAGGCAGCCCGGCGCATTCCCGCGGAAGTGCTCGCCGACCACACGGCTTTCGGCGCCGGTGGAACGTGCTTCGCGCTGACGTCGGCGCTGCTACATCTGGTGCGCGCCCTCGGATTCCCCGCCGAGCCGATCCTCGCCGATCGGCGTTATGGCGTTGATACGCACAGCGCGCTGCTTGTTTGGATCGACGGCCAGCCGCACCTGCTCGATCCGGGCTACCTGATCGTGCAACCGCTGGCGCTCCCGCGCGAAGGTGCGGTGCGCATTCCGACGACCTTCAACGAGCTAATCCTGACGGCCCGCGATGGCGGCGCGAAGATCGACCTTGCAACCGTGCAGGAGGGCAAGACGACGCCTCGGCTCACATTCAAGACGAACCCCGTTGACGCCGGCGAATTCTTGCGTGCCTGGGATACCTCGTTTGACTTCGACATGATGGCCTATCCCGTGCTTTCAAGGATCGTCGATGGCAAGCAACTCTACTTTCAGAAACGCCACCTCATGGTCCGCGCATCGGACGAAACCACGCGCCACGAAGTCGCGCCGGATGAACTCGTGACGGAATTGGCGCGTCGTTTTGGGATCGCGCCGGCTCTGGTCGCCAAAGCGTTGGCCGTCTTGAAGAAGAAAGGAACACCGCGTGACATCAATGCTTGAACCCGAACCGGTGAAGGTTTTCGTCGCCGTGCTGTGGCGCGATGACGCTGCGCTCGCTGCCGCGATGCAGCAACTCGTCGCACAGTTCGGTACAATCGACCACGTCGGCCCGGATCGCCCGTTTGACATGACCGACTATTACGAAGCGGAGATGGGCACATCGCTCCAACGTCGGCTTGTCGGCTTCGTTGCCCTGCGCAGTCCGCAGAATCTGGCGGATGCCAAGCATGCGTGCATCGCCATCGAGTCGGCGTTGACCGGCGCGAGCGGGCGAAGCGTCAACCTCGACATCGGGTATCTCGATCACAACAAGATCGTGCTCGCCAGCGTCAAAGCCGCGGGCCAGAAGATTTACCTAAGCGACGGCATCTACGCCGACCTCGTCGCACGCTATGGACAGGGCCGATACCAGCCCTTCGCGTGGACGTTTCCCGATTTCAAGGATGGACGATTCGACGAGGAACTCGGCGTGCTTCGTATTTCGTACCTAGCGGAGATGAAGGTGTGGCGTGCCCAAGATCGATAATCAGACGCGACCGTCCCAATTGTTTCCGAAATTCGATGTCCGGGCACAATTTTCATTAGGGACGCTTTTCCTTGATCGGTAACCTTGGTCCGTCCAGCACGTAGAAAAAACAACCCCTCAATTCCCGTCAATTCATGAATTTCCGCATCCATCACTATCGCATTCTCAATGTTCAACGACAACAGATCGCATCATTTTGCAATCTCCTGCATGCCGGTATCGGTGATCTTTGTTCGGGAAAGGTTCAATTCCCGTAGCTGTCCCATTTTCCAATTCCGCACCAATCGTCGTGCAATGCCGGGGATGAAAAGTGATCGGGAGTGAATGGTACTTACTTTTGACCTAAGTAATTGATCTGTCGATAAATAGGACTCGCAAGGAGGCCTGCAATGCCGCATTCTAACCAAGATCGGTTTCCAGCCAAGTCGAATTGTAGTTATTTCAATAAAACGAGAAGACTCGATTGTAAAAAAAATTGGTCTAGGCAGAGAATCCGCGTTTTGTTAGGTTATCACAGTGCAGGAAGCACTCGCACTTTGCGATCCAAGGAGGGACCGACTGATGACTACCACTCCTTTCCTCGTACTCAATCTTCGCAACAAAAAAGACGCCGTATTTGCGCGCCAGCGGGCTCGTCGAGTCGCCAGCGTGTTGGCGTTTGACGCGCAGGAGCAAGCCTGCATCGCCGCCGGTACGTTTATTATTGCGTGCCAGGCATTGATGATTTTTGGCAAGGCGAAGATCAGTTTTCAGATTGAGAATCACCATCTAGGTATCAGCGCTCAGGAAGGGCGGACTGAGACTCATCCCGAGGCTCACCCGATTTCGCGACGATTGGCGGGGATATTCCCCGAAGTCGATGCGAAGGCGTTGTTTCGCCTAGCCAAACCTCTCCCGGCTTCCGATTGCGGGGTAAACCAACAAGAATTAGGTTGGCTGGTGAACAAAGTTGAAGAGACCGCATGTAACGGATTGTTCGATGAAATTGTCAAGCAGAACCAAGAAGTGCTCGCTTTATTACACGAATTACGGTTGAATCAAGGCCCCACGCTAGTTCGGGAGGAGAAAACGCCCACCTCCCATGCCGCCTGATGGAAAAAGTGATACGATAGTCTGAGTCATGTTTAAGTTACCCAAGCGACCACTTGCCGAGGTTCCCTCGGGCGGGTGATCCGCGTGGGAGATATTTCCACATTTTTTTCAAACAACTCTTGTAATCAGCGTTTTTTCGGTTTACAATGGTTCGTGCAAACAAAAACGAGACCCACAACCTTGCGTAGGTCGCGAGGAGAAGTTCCTGATAGGCAGGGACAATTAGCTTCACGATTTTTCAAATGAACCGCGACCCGGAACATTGAAAAACCGCAGAGGTACGATTGCCGACATCACCCAGGGAGGCCGTAGCCTTTCCCTTCGGTGCCCTGTCGTTAGTGTGGTTCGCCGCTTTTCCTCAAGGTATGAAAAAGCGTCCTGAACGCACCCGCAACGTGGCTCGAATCGAACACTCTATTTACAATTAATGGAAAGACGGCCATGAAGACCAAGACCGTAGTAAAGCGCCCGAAGAAGGTGCCCGTGGATGCTGTTGTCATTGATACCACGCAAACGATCTTCTCCTCAGACCTCCTCACACCCGAAGAAGAACGACATCTGCTCGCTACCTTCTGGGAGTACAAAAGCGAACTGGTGAGAAATCTCGTCCGATACTTCCCCAAATTCCGCTCGCACAAACCAGTCCTGGAACCCTGGCCGATGGCCCAGTTCATCCGCGACTATTGCGATAACGAAGCTCGCGACAACGTCCATATTAAGAAGACCCATGATCGTTACGTGCACTGCAAGCACCGTCTCGCTTCGGCGAACATTCGGCTCGCGGCTCACGTTGCCAAACGCTTCCGCCATCACGCCCTCGGTTATGCCGACCTTTTGCAGGAAGCCGTCTGCGGCCTAATGCAGGCGATCGACCGTTTCGATGTCAGCCACGGCACCCGCCTTGCGACCTACGCCACCTGGTGGATTCGGCAGACGCTGCAGATCGCCGTCGCTCGCCAAAGCCATCTGGTCAGCTTGTCGCCGCACCATTTGCAGGAACTCGGCCTACTCCAGCAGGAATCCGAAGCCTTGGCCCACGGCGGCCAGCATCTGCCCAGCCCGCAGGAACTCGCCTCCCGCACTGGCAGCAGCCTTGAACATCTGACCCACCTGCAAACCGCCACCCGTGCTCCCGTCTCGCTGAATGCCGTTCTCGATGACGACAGCGATTTCAAGCTCACCGAAGCGATGCCCGATAACGAAAGCCAAATCCTTCGCACGAATGCCGAGCGCCAGGAAGCTCTCGGTTTCCTCATGGAAAACCTTCGGCCACGCGAACGCAAGGTGCTCGACCTTCGCTTCGGCCTGACGGGTAACGGCACGCACAGTCTGCGCCAAATCGGCCATCTGCTCCGCATCAGCAAGGAACGCGTCCGCCAAATCCAGAACCGTGCTCTCGAAAAACTCCGCGCCAGCGCCGAACGTGTCGGCTGGGAACCCAGCTTGCTGCTTGGGTGCTAACTACGGTTTGAAATTGAACGAACGGACCTCATGTGAGGTCCGTTTTTTTTTTGTCACTTAGCAAGCCCAAAGGTGAGGTACTCCGAACCCTTGGGATATTCCGAAGCGATCTCAGCGGTTCGGTACCTCACCACTGGGCTTGCCAAATAACGCCTCCGAACCCACATCGTCGCGGCATTGTCGGAATTGTACGATAGTCCTTAGTCTCCGCTTGCGGCTTAGCGTTCGGATAATCCCGCGCGAGCGCTAAGCCGCAAGCGGAAATCAAGGAAGCGACTCAGGAGCATCGCCACCCCAAGCAAGGATCATCGAACATGGTTGTTTTGCGACTTCCCGATAACTCCACTCGCGAGGCAGCGCCTGGCACCACCGCCAAGCAGATAGCCGAGAGCATCGGCAAACGGCTCGCACAGGCGGCGATCGCGGCCAAGGTTGACGGTGAAATCGTCGATCTCAATCGCGAGCTTCCCGCCGACGGCGAGCATTGGTTCCAAATCCTCACCGAGAAAGACCCCGACGCGCTCGACGTGTTGCGCCACAGCTGTGCACATATCATGGCTCGCGCGGTCATACGCCTTTTCCCAGGTGCACAACTGGCGTTCGGGCCGGCGGGCGATTTTGGCTTCTACTACGACATCGAATCGTCGACGCCGATTCGCGAGGACGACTTCGCCAAGATCGAAGCGGAGATGAAGCAGATCGTCGATAAAGCTGAGACATTCGATCGCTTCGAACTGGCGACCACCGAAGCGCGCACACTGTGTGCCGACCTCAAGCAGGCGCTGAAGGTCGAGCATATCGATGAAGAGTTGAAGAAACATCCGTCGCTCAGCTTCTATCGCCAGGGCGAGTTCGTTGATCTGTGCCGCGGGCCTCACATTCCGCATGCGGGCAAGATCGGGGCGTTCAAAATCCTCAGCATCGCCGGTGCGTACTGGAAAAACGACTCGACTCGGCCACAACTCCAGCGACTCTACGGCATCGCGTTCTTTTCGCAGAAGGACCTCGAAGCTTACCTACACCGCATCGAAGAAGCGAAGCGGCGCGATCATCGTCTGCTTGGCAAACAGCTGAAGCTATTCACGATCAGCCAAATGGTCGGCAGCGGGTTGATTCTCTGGATGCCGAAAGGCGCGACCGTGCGCGGCATCCTCGAGACGTTTATCAAGGACGAACTCGTCAAGCGCGGCTACTCGCCGGTTTACACGCCACACATCGGTCGGCTCGAGCTTTATCGCACCAGCGGGCATTTCCCGTACTACCGCGACGCCCAGTTTCCGCCGATGTATCATCGGCCCGCCGCCGGGACCCTCGACCTGTGCCAATACCGCCTGGCGATGGGCGAGATCGATGACAAGCGTGAGCACGAGTACATCGAGTACATGAAGCAAGCCCACATGCTCCCGCCCGAATATATCCACGCGCCATCGCAGGCTGCGAAGCTGGACCTTATCCACGAGTTTGTACTCCAGCTGTTGAAGGCATTGCAGGTCGTACTGCCGGAGTATCATCGCGCGACGAATCACAAAGAACGCGCGGATGCGTTGTTGAAGTGGTTGATGGATCAGGAAGGTTTCCTGCTCAAGCCGATGAACTGCCCGCATCACATTCACATCTACAAGGCCGAGCCGCACAGCTATCGCGAACTGCCGATTCGCCTCGCGGAGTTCGGCACGGTCTATCGCTATGAGCAGACCGGCGAACTCAACGGCATGACGCGCGTGCGCGGCTTCACGCAGGACGATGCGCATCTCTTCATTCGGCCCGATCAGGTCGAGTCGGAGTTTCGGGCGAATATCGAATTCGTGCTGTTCATCTTCCGCACGCTGGGGTTGAACGATTACCGCGTCCGCCTCGGCTTCCGCGACCCGGCGAGCACGAAATACGTCGGCAGCGCCGAGGATTGGGACACTGCCCAGACCGGGCTGGAAGGCATCGTCAAATCGCTCGGCATGAGCTACAGCGCCGAGCCTGGCGAGGCGGCGTTCTACGGACCGAAGATCGACTTCGTCGTCAAGGACTGCATCGGCCGTGATTGGCAGCTGGGTACCGTTCAGCTCGATTACAATCTGCCGAAACGGTTCGATCTGGAATTCGTCGGTGCCGATAACAAGCCGCATCGCCCGATCATGATCCATCGCGCGCCGTTCGGCTCGATGGAGCGGTTCATGGGCATCCTGATCGAGCACTTCGCTGGCGCATTCCCACTCTGGCTCGCGCCGGAGCAGGTGCGCGTGTTGACGGTGTCGGATAAATTCCGCGAGTATGGCGAGAAAGTCGAGGCGCAACTGCGCGAACGCGACGTGCGGGTTGCCGGCGATTTTCGTCCCGACAAGATCGGTGCCAAGATCCGCGAGGCCCAACTCGACAAGATTCCGTACATGCTCGTCGTTGGGGACAAGGAGCAGACGACCGGGACCGTTGCCGTGCGTTCGCGCAGTGCGGGTGATCGCGGCGTGCTGCCGATCGCGGAGTTTATGGAGAAGCTGGAGACGGAGGTGAAATGCAAATCGCTGACGCCGACGGTGTGAGAAGGAACTTGTTTGGCTCGAATATTCCTCAAATTGAAATGTCCGAGTTGCATTTGCGAAGTAGCGTGTTATTTTGGGAAGGGTAGTAGATGGCGGTTTTCATCGTTCGCGTCGTGTAAGGGGAAGCCAATGGTCTTTCGGCGCTATTGCATAGCCGTTGTCGTCATTCTTTCGACTCATTTCGCTGTACTTGGGCAGCCACCCAATCGTGCGGAAATAGTGAAACAGGCGAAGGCATCCACAGTGATTGT
Source organism: Singulisphaera sp. GP187 (assembly GCA_945861245.1). Classification (GTDB taxonomy): domain Bacteria; phylum Planctomycetota; class Planctomycetia; order Gemmatales; family Gemmataceae; genus SIAQ01. Next base: position 6,810 of record CAMAUE010000030.1, on the reverse strand, counting down.
TGAGGCTTCCTCGGGAAAAAATCAAGGGACTGCTTTCTGTGTGCATTCGACCGGTCTATTTCTCACGAACGAGCATGTGGTCGCTGGCGCATCGGAGGTTACGCTGATATTGAATCCCGCGCAGAAGAACCAGCAAATCGTGAAGGCGAGCGTAGTTCGTCGAGACACAAAACTCGACCTTGCTTTGCTTCGTACGATAGAGAAATGCGACGTTCCGATACCACTTTCTCTTGGATCGACTGCCGACCTCGTCGAGTTAACCGAAGTCATCGCGGCGGGTTTTCCGTTTGGCAAAAACCTTGCTCTCGACAAAAAATCATATCCGTCGGTTACGATCAACGTAGGCCGCGTAACCTCGCTCCGCATGGTGATGGGGGAATTGGAACGCATTCAGCTTGATGCCGCTGTGAATCCGGGCAATTCCGGCGGCCCTGTTCTAGGTGGCGATGGCAAAGTCATTGGCATCGTCGTAAGTGGAATCCGCGGTGCCACGTTGAACTTCGCAATACCTGTCGAGCACGCACGCCGTTTTATGGCGAAACCAGAGATGCAGTTCATTAGCCCATCGATATCGTTTAAGGATCGATTTCAAATGGCAATGCTCAAGGTTCGAGCGATTACGTTGACGCCGAGTGGGGAGAACCTCGATGTCGAATTGATCATTGGGCCAGCTGGCAGGGAACGAACGTACTCCACGAAGATGGTCGATGGCGTATACCAGGCCGAGGTTACGGTGCTGCCTCCGCCGCCGAAGGGGAATGCGATTCAGAAAGTAAATGTGACTTTTGAAAACGGTTCCATCTCTGGTTACGCCGAGGATGTATCATTGAAAATCGGCGACGACGAAGTGAAGCTCAGCAATGTCAAGAAATTCCAATTGAATCCCGAACCGACGGCGACACTCTCGGACGGAAAAGTCATCAAGGGGAAGCTTGCCTCGCCCGACGTTGTTTCGATCAAACTTGGCACGGAAACGGTGAAAATCAACCTAAGAAGCGCCGATGAATTGGTCGTGGAGCCAAAAATCGAAGAACCCGGAGTGGATGTCACGGTTGTTGTTCGCACGGGTAAAAGGGAGTTGATGCGTGACCAACGGTACGTTTGGTTCCTGGACGTGCCGCCGAACCTTGTTGTTGCCAAGCTGGATCCCGCTGCAGCGACAAAACGAATGCAAGGATTCTGGGTTCGTGAAAGTATCGATACGGATCGCGTAAAGAATTACCGAACGATCGTTGAAGCGACAGGACTTCTCGTGGAAGGCAATTTGATCTCGTTCATCCGAAGTGACGGCTCCCTCCCGCCGAATTATCCAACGGCAACCTTTTCTGTCGATATGTCAAAGTCTCCTGCGTGGTTGAATCATGTTTGCACCCGTGGGTCCGACGCTCGAAGCGAAGTGATTCGTGCAATCTTCAAGTTTGAGGGAGACCGACTTTTTATCGCGACTCACGGCACCGGAAAGAGTAACCCAACCGAGTTTTCTATTGCCGGCTCCGACAGCGCTGCGCGTGCCAATATTGTAACCGTTTATCGACGGTCAACGAAATGAACCCGCTCATTGACACGGGCGGTAGGTTTGTTTTCTTTTGCAGCGGAGCGGCGCGGGTCTAACCCGCGCAGGCTCCTTCGTCGCCTGCGGGCTTGGCATACAATAGGATCACGGCACGATGAACACGCCGCCCAAGATCGCAGTGGCCTGGCCGATCGCGCCGGTTACGCTGAAGCGTTCACGCTGTAGCAGCATCGGAGCGTACGGATCGCCCGGTAGGCATTTTCCCACGCTGCATTCGCCGCGATCGTGCAGGTCCGACCAGAAGTGATACGGCAAGAACGCCAAGTCGTAGTAGAAAACGCCCAGACTCATCCACGGTTGTAGGATGCCAAAGTTATAGCCGGCCCGTTCAAAGTTCGGTTGTTCAAACAACAGTCGGCGGTGGCATACATAGCTCGGCTCGGCAATGCAGACGCGTTCCTCGAACGGCCGTTTCGTCTGCGGGTCTATGCGTGGGAAGGCGAATTGGGTGTAGCTTTCCTTGCTAATCGGCGTCTGCGTCGGGAAAATCACCGCTGCCGAACCGGGCGTGCGTTTCGCTTCCTGCCGGAGCCGATTGAAGAAATCGGCCTCGGAATCACGCATGAACATCCGTTCGATGCCGGGCAAATCGGGGCGAATCGGAAGGTCGTTTTCTCCGTCGGCAAAGCCCTGGACGGTGACGATATTGCCAGGCACGGGCTGAGGCACGAGACCTAGGTGGCCTTGGTTGAAGGCTCGCGGCGGCGCATCAACCGGCGAGGCGGGAGGGAGAGGGAGATACACGCCCTCATTCGCCGGCGCAAACTTCGGCGTGATCGGCGGCGGCACGGGCTTGTCCACTGTCAAAAACGATTGCGCCATCGCCCCATTCAGCAATCCCAGCCAAATGGCCACCGTGGCGAGCATCCGACGGAGCCGGACGCTAGTTATCGTCCGTCCCCGCGACGCTAGTCCCGCGGGATGAATAGTTTGGCGCTTCCTGCGTAATGAGAATGTCATGCGGATGGCTCTCCTGCACCGAGGCGCCGCTCACGAGAATGAACTTCGTCTTGGTGCGCAACTCTTCCATGTTTCGCGTCCCGCAGTAGCCCATCCCGGCCCGCAATCCACCGATCAATTGATAGATGAACGGCGCCAGGTTGCCTTTGTACGGCACGCGGCCTTCGACTCCTTCCGGCACGAGCTTGCCCGACGTGTTCGTGCCCTGACGATATCGCTCGCTTGATCCCGCCATCATCGCGCCGATGGAACCCATGCCGCGATAGGTTTTGAAGCTTCGGCCTTTGTAGATGACGAGCTCGCCCGGGCTTTCCGCCAATCCCGCGAGCAAACTGCCGAGCATCACCGTATGACCGCCCGCCGCCAAAGCTTTGACCAGATCGCCCGAATAACGGATACCGCCGTCGGCGATGATCGGGACATCGGTGTTTTTCACGCCCTGGCAGGCGTTTACAATCGCCGAGATCTGCGGCACGCCCACTCCGGAAATGACGCGCGTTGTGCAGATCGACCCCGGCCCAATGCCCACCTTTACCGCGTCCGCCCCGGCTTCTACCAGCGCTCGGGCACCAGCGGCTGTGGCGACATTGCCGGCGATTACATCAATGTCGTATCGGCGTTTGATCTGCTTGACCGTCTCGATCACGTTGCTCGAATGCCCGTGGGCCGAATCGACGACTAGCACGTCCACATCCGCCTTGATCAACGCCTCGGCTCGTTCGTAATCGCCGACGCCAACAGCGGCACCGACGCGAAGTCGGCCTCGCGCGTCCTTGCATGCGGAGGGAAACGCGGTCATCTTGTCGATGTCGCGAATCGTGATTAGGCCTCTCAGTCTATTATTTTCGTCCACCAGCAGAAGTTTCTCGACTTTATTTTCCATCAAAATCCGCTCAGCCGCTTCAAGCGTTGTATTTTCCGGGGCCACGACGAGGTTGTCGCGGGTCATCACTTCCGCAAGCCGCTGGTGATTATCGGCAATAAAACGCAGATCACGCCGGGTGATGATGCCGCGAAGATACCCATCTTGCGTAATCGGAATACCTGAGATGTGGTGGTCTTCCATGATCTTACGTGCCGTCTCGACGCTCTCGTTGGGTAAGAGCGTGATCGGATCGGTGATGATGCCGTTCTCGCTGCGTTTGACCTTCTCCACTTCGCGGGCCTGGACGTGAACGGCCATATTCTTGTGAATTATCCCAATGCCCCCCTCTTGCGCCAGCGCGATGGCCAACTCGCTTTCCGTCACTGTGTCCATCGGCGATGAGACAATGGGGATATTCAGGCGAATACGCCGGGTCAACGCGGTGCGTACCTCAACCTCGCGTGGCAGCACGTCGCTGTAGCCTGGCTCGAGCAGGACATCGTCAAAGGTGATGCCTTGATAGGCAATGCGATCTTGAAGGTGGAGAAAGTCAAGCATGGATGAAAGCTCCAAAGCATGGAGAATTCTTGGATAATATACGGCGCGGTCAAGGTAGCGGCTTGGATTGGTGATTAATATTGCCCCAAGCCCGATAATGAGCGCAGCGATTCCTGGGGGCCTCGCTTCATAGAAGATCGCCCAGCCGATCGAGCCGATCACGCCCAAGGTCAACGTGCTTCCGGCGTGCATCGACTAGGCGAGCGTGCATGCCGATGGCGATGGCGGCGTCGTAGTCGTTGGTTCGGTCGTCGCCCACGAATAGGATTTGCTCCGGTGACAGGCGAAGATCATCGGCAACATGCGTGAAGAAATCGCGAGATGGTTTTCGTCGCCCGATCTCCGAGCTGATATGCAGGAACGCGAACGCTTCATGTCCCGGCACGACGGCGATCACGTCGTGCAACCGGCGATCGAAGTTCGACGCCAGCGAGATACGCAAGCCGCGCGCTGTGCATTCGCGTAGCACCACTTCGGCATCCGCATCGGCGCGCCAGACTGCGGTTGTGCCGAAGGTCTGGAACAACGACTCGAAACAGGCGTCAACGTCAACGAGATCGTCAAGCACCCTGGCGACAATGGCCCGCCAGCGCTCGTGTTCGCGTGCCTCATCGGTATGCCAATCGTTGGCGCGATCGATGCGATCCTGCTCGGCGAACGCGGCCCGGAAGCGATCGCGCACGGTGGCATCGTCAAGCCGGCTGCCGAAACGTCGGCCGACCTCGGCGTAGATGCGGTCGAACGACGGCTCGACGTGGATCAGCGTGCCGACGGCGTCGAAGACGATAGCGTGGATGTGGTTGGGAATCATGTTGATAATGTTTTCCGCTTGCGGCTTAGCGCTCGCCTGGGACACGCTGAGCGCTAAGCCGCAAGCGGAAAACCACTACGTTACTTCTTGAGTTTCAGCATGGTGACTTCGCCGGTCGTGCCTTCGAAATTCTTCGGGCGATCCTTGCTGTCGGCTTTGGCGAAGGCGACGGTCATGGTGTCGCCAACGATTTGGACGATGCCGATCTGCTTTTTGCCTTTGTCCTTGCCCTCGGCCACGTCGATGTCGAGGTTGTACGGGCTTTTCTCGCCGCTGACTTTGTAGGAACCCGATTCGATTTCCTTGCCCTGAATGGTGACCGCATATTTGCCAGCGTTCATGGTGACGTTGAGCATAAGTTTATCAAAGACCTCGGCTGGCGCCTTTTTCCCGTCGGAGACACCACCAACGCCGACCCATGCGCCGTCAATCTTGAAAGTTGTTTTCTTCTCTCCGCCTGCGCTGACCAATGCAGCGCACAGTCCGAAACAGACCAACGCGACAGCGAGATTCTTCATGGGAATCCTCAGGAGGTAGACTGGAATTGCCGTGAAACGCACCTGCGCTTCACGGCTCGTTGGGGTCATTAGATCGACGGCTACACAGACCGTCAAGGTGATTGCATCGGATGCCCTCGCCAAGCCCCAGGATGAGCGCAGCGATTCCTGGGGGTCGTGGCCAGGGGGCGCTTGGCCATCGGCCGATGGCCAAGCGCTTTGGCGCTTTTTCGGCCTTTTTTTTGCAGTTTTTAGGGGGTGTTGGCCACGAAACCGGGGGAAGGGTATAGGGCGACTGCATGCAGATTTCTGATTGCTGATTTCTGATTGCAAAATTTCAATAACTGACTTTGCAACGACATTTCACATCGGGTAGGATCGACGAATAGTCTTGTCAGAGCCACGCACGAAACGCGAAATCGCCTTCGCCGACGGGCGTGGTAATCGTTGTTATGATCTTGTTGAGAATGGCCCCTGTGTTTGGATCGAGTTCGTAAAAATTCGTGTCGCTGATGACGTTGTTGTACGTGTAAAGCTTGGTACCCCGGAAGTCGAGGCCAACCGGCACCATTACGACGCCGGATACCGGACCGACGACCGTTGTGGTCGCGGTCACGGGGTTGATTTTGAGCAGGGTTGTATTCCCCCCACGGCCGTTACGCCATAAAGGACCTGGGCTCGGAGCGTGTTTCCCGAGACGGCCAGGAGTACAAGAAGGCTCAGGAGGCACTGGTGCACGGTCGTTCCCTTCAAAGTTGCTGCGGATGGTGAATGATGAATAAGAACTCGAAGCTTACGGGCAATTGACTATTGCGCGGATGCGATAACTCGATGCGTTAGATCGCGCTACCCGTCTCGCCATTGATGCCATCGACCAAGCCGTGCAAACGCAAATTGAGATCGACATCAATGTGGAATATTCGGGCATCGGGCTTTCTGGTTGTGTAAAGTGGGTGCCGAGTACCTCGTCGGCTGTATGAGATCATATATCAGAATGGAAGGGCGGGCGATTTTTATTTCAGAGTCGCGGTAGCAAGCGGTTTACTGTGCAAGCCGCTTACTACGTGCGCGGCTCGGACAGATCGTTGCGTTACGACAGCCGAATCACCCGATGGTCGATCTCGGTTGCGTCGAAGCGGCCCAGGCCCAGCAACCCCGCCAGCACGACATGCTCCGGTTGCCGACGGTCGAACGGCTCGCTTGCAAACGCGCGCAAGCGCTGCTGCTCCATCAACATTGCGGCGCTGACGAATGGCGGCGCGGTGAGCACGGCGGCGGCCTGGGCGGGCGGGATTTGCACGCTCGGTCGGCCCTGGTGCAGCCCCATCTGCGCGACCGGCAGCCAGCCCATCTCCACGCGCTTGGCGTCGATGATGTTCCAGCCGACGTGGTCCATCGCCACGGGGTCGGTGCCGAAGAACATCGACTTTCGCAGCCACCAACCCCAGGTGCGGTTCCAGTTGCCTGGCCCGCCTTCGTAGACGCCGATCAGGCCGTCGCAGATGTGCAACGTGGCTTTTTCGAGCAATGGCCGTTGGTTGATCGC